>JAZNWG010000236.1:0-5816 GCA_045593225.1 Oscillospiraceae bacterium | reverse complement strand
CTACCGTGACCACAAGGCCCAGCTTGGGTTTCTCCGCCGTAATGAAGAAGGTCTGGAACATGGATTGCAGAATGAAGGCCACCTGCGCCGCCATGACGATGTTGCCGTACAGCACGCACATCTCCACCAGTTCCCCCTCGGCGCCCAGCAGGATCGAAACGGGCCGCATAACGGCGATGCCCAGTGCGGTCAGGATGATGCCCAGCACGATTGCCGCATAGATCAGGAGAGAAAATTCCTGATTGGCCCGTTCCTTCTTCCCCTCGCCCAGAGAGCGGGAGATCAGGGCGCTGCCTCCGGTGCCCAGCATGAACCCCACAACGCCGAAGCACATCAGGAAGGGCCAGATCAGGTTGATGGCCGCAAAGGGTGTTTTTCCCACGAAATTGGAGATAAACAGGCCGTCCACCACGGAATAGATCGATGTGAAGATCATCATAATGATGGAGGGGAAGGTGAACCGGATCAGGCGGGAATAGGTAAAATGGTCAGAAAGCTGGATACGCATAGGAATCTCCTTTGGATCAAAGCTGCTGCATCTGCGCGCGCAGAGCGGCCATATATATTTCGGTCAGGCGGAGCAGCTCCGCCTGTTCCTGGGGGGTCAGGGCATCCAGCGCCCGGTATTCCGCTCCGAACAGGGGCACCACGGTTTTGTCTGCCAGCGCGCGGCCGCGCTCTGTCAGGAAGAGGTGCATATCCCGCCCCTTTCCCGGCTCCAGCCGGAGAAATTCGTCCTGTTCCAGTTTCCGGACGGAGGAGTGAACCGTCTGCTTTGTCAGGAAGCAGCGCTCACAGATATCTTTTTGCAGACAGCCGTCCCCTAATTCACAAACCGTATATAAAATGACCTGCGCACTGTCCGAAATGCCCTGAGACAGGGCTGCCTCGTGGTAAAGGTCGCCCATCTCCTTGTAGAGACGGTTGAAATGCTCCTGAAACGGGTGGATCTGAAATTCCATGAGGAACGCCTCCTGAGATTGAAATCGTGTTTACAGCCACAGTTTAGTCTGATTTCGGACTTGCGTCAAGAGAAATATCCGGCACCGTTGGGTGCCGGATGCTGGTTAAAGCTGAATCGTCAAATAGGGGTTTTCCTCGGCGGAATCCGTTAAGACCCGGCACAGGCGGGCATAGCCGCTGCCCAGCGTCTCCAGCAGGCATTCAGGCTGGAGGATCGCAATCACAGTTTCCTCATGGACCTCCGTCAGACAGTCGTGGAGGGCATCCAGATTTCCGCCGTACCACTCCGGAAGGGCCAACTCCTCTGCCAGAATCCGGTGAATGTCCGCCATGGAGGTGACGGCAGCGCCGTTGATGATGACCTGTTTCATGTCATTCCTCCCCGTACATCAGAACGAAGCTCTCGTAATGGTCCGGTGTGTAGTAGATCAGACCGTCGTTGGAGAACACGATGCGCTTGGCTCCCCGGGATTTGGCACCCAGCGTGTCGATGTCGCACTCCGTATATTCCCGTCCATCGGCCTCCGGCAGCAGGCCCTCATAGTTGCCGAAATGGTCGCCGCCAATGCACATTCCGGGGGCGTAAGGTTCCAGCGAGCCACCCTCCCAGCCAAGTGCCTGAGCGTCCTTCTTGGAAATAAAGTTGTTCGGCAGGCAGCCGTAAAGATGGATATACAGCGCAACGTCGTCCTTGGTGGTATACGACCCGTCAGGGTCGAGCCACGGCTCCTCATCGGCAGGCTCGGACTCAGCAGGCGCTTCTGTCGTAGTCGCTGCCGTTGTCGGCTCTGTTACAGTAGTTGTCTGCTCCGTAGCAGTTGTGGTCTGCTGCGTTGTTACGGCGGTGGTCTGTTCAGGTACGATATCATCAAATTCCTCTTGAATATCTGACATTATCTCGCTGCCAACGCTGTTAACAACATCGTTGATCGTTTCCTTTACCTGCTCACAGCCGACAAGGCAGAACAACATCATCGCCGCGAGCAGTATGCTTAATAATTTTTTCATAGCTTTCTCCTTTAGCACTTGCAATATACCACAGCATAATCAAACGGCGAAACTGTGATCTTGCCGTCCTTTATACCCTTACCATAGCGATCAAATCCCACCTTGAAATCAGTAAACATCTCAGTGTGGTCGTTCTTTATCTCAAAGGTGTGACCCTGTGTGGACTTGTTGAGGTAGATTATTGCAGCCTCGCGGGTGATCTTGTCGCAGCGCGCAAATACAACGTGCTTGTCAGTGACCTCGATAAAGCGCAGGTCGCCCTGCTCAAATGCGCGGGTTCCCTTACGAACTGCGGAAAGCTGCTTTGTAAACTCGATAAGATCGAGGTTCTCCTTGCCCCAGGGGTAGCAGCGACGGTTGAACGGGTCGCGATAGCCCTCCATGCCTGCCTCGTCGCCGTAATAGATGGACGGGATACCGGGCAGGAAGAACTGCAGCACCATTGCACATTTCAGCAAGGTAAGGCCGTAGAGATACTGCTGCTCATCAAGATAGCGCTCGCTCTGCCAGTCCTTATCATGCCAGCCCACCTCCTCGCCACCAAGACGTGTCAGCGCGCGCTCGGTGTCGTGAGTGGACAGGAAGTTCATCAGCATATCTATCGAGGGCTTGGGATAGTGGTCCATGATGGTCAGGATACCGTCACGGAACGCTCTCGCGTCGGAATACTTGACGTAGTTCAGGATAGCCTCCTTGAACGGATAGTTCATAACGCTGTCAAGCTGTCCGCCTGTGAGATAGCGTCTGCGGACGCCATAGCTCTCCTTGTTGGAAGCGTCCTCCCATACCTCGCCGTAGATTATCTTGTCCTCACCCATAGCCTTTACAGCCTTGTTGAGGTTGTCAAGAAACTCGTCGGGAAGCTCGTCCGCAACATCGAGTCGCCAGCCGCACGCACCAAGCTTTATCCACTTCTGGAGTATTCCCCCGTCACCGCAGATGTAGTTGGTGTACTGCTCGTTGTTCTCGTTTACGTTGGGAAGAGTTGTTATGCCCCACCAGCTCTCGTACTTATCAGGGTAGCCCGTGAAGCTGTACCAGGGGAAATAGGGCGAGTTTCTGTCGCGGTAAGCACCAGTGTTGTCGCCGTATCTGCCGAACTTGTTGAAATAAATGGAATCTGCGCCCGTGTGCGAGAAAACACCGTCAAGGATAACGCTTATACCCATTTCCTTTGCCTTTTCGCAAAGCTCCTTGAAGTCCTCCTCGGTACCCAGCAGCGGGTCTATCTTCTCGTAGTTTGCGGTATTGTAGCGGTGGTTTTCATGAGCCTCAAAAATGGGGTTGAGGTAGATGACTGTGACGCCGAGGCTCTTGATATAAGGAAGCTTTTCTATGATACCCTGAAGATCGCCGCCGAAATAGTCGTTATTGCGCACCACGCCCTTCTCATCGGGCTTGTAGAACGGTGTATCAGACCAGTTCTCACGCATTATCCTGTCGGTCGGCACGCCCTCGTGAGGCTTGCCGCTCTTTGCGAAACGGTCGGGGAATATCTGATACATAATTCCACCACGGATAAACTCGGGGGTGTACAGGTTTTCGTCAAATACTGTCAGCTGGAACAGCTCTTCGCCCTCGAAAACGCCCTCCGACGCGCCGTGACGCTTGATGTAGCGACGTCTGCCGTCAAGGATACAGGTGAAGTAATAGTGGTGCAGTCCTGTGTTGTTGGGCACAAAGTCGCAGGAATAGATATTGTCTTCGCCGCTCTCGTCCTGCAGTATCAGTCCGATAAAGCGCTCCTTATAGCCGGGGCGGAACATTACAAGAGTAAGATCGCTTACAGCCATATACTTGGGTATGCGAACAGTGAAAACGCTTTTCTGCCCTCTTCTCTGCGCACCGAAAGGGTGCTTGTAATTGGTGTCGAAACAGTCGAACAATGGAAGGCTCATGAAAATTGCTCCTTTTCATTATAGAGTAATTCGGCGCTGCGGGTATGGCAGCGCCGAGAATTATTACATGATTATTTCAGATTCCAGATATCACGTGCGTAGTCTGTTACTGCACGGTCAGCGGAGAAGCGACCTGCACCTGCGATGTTGTACAGGGACTTTCTGTTCCACTCCTCAGCGTTCTTGTATACCTCGCTGATGTAGTGCTGTGTACCGCGGTAGCTGTCAAAGTCAGCAAGCGCCATGTAGAAGTCCTTGAACTTGATGGAGTTTGCAAGCTCCTCGAAGGTAGCGCCGTTGATGCCGTTGTACATACGCTGCATAGCGTCTCTGATGGTCTGGTTGCCGTTGATGTACTGCTCGGGGTGGTAGCCTCTCATGCGCAGATCGTTTACCTCGGGCGTTCTCATACCGAATACGAAGATATTGTCGTCACCAACAGCCTCGTGGATCTCTACGTTAGCGCCGTCGTATGTGCCGACAGTAAGCGCACCGTTAAGCATGAACTTCATGTTACCTGTACCGGAAGCCTCTGTACCTGCAAGAGAGATCTGCTCGGAGACCTCAGCAGCGGGCATAAGGATCTCGGACAGAGTTACGCGGTAGTCCTCAAGGAAGATAACCTGCAGCTTCTCACGCAGCTTGGGATCGTGCTTGATCTCCTCGCCGATGCACCAGATCATCTTGATGATCTGCTTAGCGATATAGTAGCCGGGAGCAGCCTTTGCAGCAAAGATGTATGTCTTAGGTGTAAAGGGAGCGTCGGGGTTCTGCTTGAGGAAGTTGTAGTCAGCGATGATGTTGAGTGCATTCAGCTGCTGACGCTTGTACTCGTGCAGACGCTTTACCTGAACGTCAAATATGCTGTCAACATTCAGCTTTGTGCCTGTTGTCTTCTCAACATACTTTGCAAAGCGCTCCTTGTTCTCTCTCTTGATCTTGCCGAGCTTCTCAAGAACTGCCTTATCGTTAGCGAATACCTGGAACTTGATGAGCTCGGAAGCGTCCTTCTTGAAGCCCTCGCCGATACACTCGGACAGAAGGTCTGTCAGGCCCTTGTTGGACTGGAGCAGCCATCTTCTGTAAGCGATACCGTTGGTAACATTCTTGAACTGGCTGGGTCTGTCGGTAGCCTGAAGATTGAATACATCGTCCTTGATGATCTGGCTGTGCAGCTTGGAAACACCGTTTACGCTGTGGGAAGCCGCAACGCAGAGGTTTGCCATGTGCACCTTGCTGTCCTGAACGATGGACATCTTTGTAACCTTTTCGTGGTTCTGTGTTCTGTTGAAGAGCTCTTCACAGTAGCGGCGGTTGATCTCGCAGATGATAGTGAAGATTCTGGGGAGGATCCTCTCAACAAGAGTCTTGTCCCACTTCTCAAGAGCCTCAGCCATAACGGTGTGGTTTGTATATGCAAATGTATTTGTACAGATATGCCATGCCTGATCCCAGCCGTAGCCGCAGTCGTCCAGAAGAACTCTCATGAGCTCGGGAACTGCGAGTGTGGGGTGAGTATCATTGATATGGATAGCAACCTTCTCATGGAAGTTCTCCAGTGTGCCGTATACCTTCATGTGGCGCATTACGATATCACCAATGGAAGCAGCGCACATAAAGTACTGCTGACGCAGACGGAGAGCCTTACCCTCCATGTGGTTGTCGTTGGGGTAAAGTACCTTGGAGATAGAGTGAGCAATGTTGGAAGCGCCCAGAGCCTTTGCATAATCGCCTGTATTGAAGCTGCTCATATCAAAGGACATCGTTTCTGCGCTCCACAGACGAAGCTTGGATACGCCCTTGCTACCGTAGCCAGATACATACATATCATAGGGAACAGCGTTAACGGAATTATAATCAACGTGCTCAAGGTGGTGGTAGTTCTCGTCCCAGTACTCGTTGATATGACCGTCAAAGCGAACCTCAACAGCCTGATCGGGAACGGGT
>JAZNWG010000235.1:0-3217 GCA_045593225.1 Oscillospiraceae bacterium | reverse complement strand
GAGGAGCTTAAGCTTGTGCGCAGCGACGATATGCACGAGAACGAGCCTGACCTCTACGACGGACTTTTTGAGCTTCCGTATGATGAGGACCTCCGCGCTATGAGCCTGAAAGGCGCTCGTATCGGCGACACAGGCGAATTTGTGTATATCCGCAACTGCACAGCGGATATCGATCTCCTGCCCAGGTACAATATGCAGTATATCGAGCTCCGCCGCTGGAACGAGAACGAGATCAGCGAGATCGAGGAGTGTATGGACGGCGGTTGGTTCCCGTTTGATAGTCCTTATGGAGATGATAGCAGCTCAGACGACTTCGACGCGAAGCTAGATGAACTGAATAACGAACACACAGACTATCTAGAAAGAAAAGAACTGCTGGAAGCTCAGCTGCAGCAGTTAGATCAGGAGATAGAGGATCTGCGCGAGCATATCGCAGTTTACGAAGAAATGCTTGCTGAAGCTACTGAGCAAGATATCATCGACGATATGACCGCTGAGATAGATGTTATAAATCAGGTGCTTGAACAAAAGTGCCAGAAACGCGCAGATATTGAAACAGAGCTTGATCTGATACAAACACACCTTGAGCTTACAGAAGCCAAGCTGCAGGAGGCTGACGAAGCAAGAGCCGAGCAGACCGAACAAGAGTTCGTAAACTACCTGACCGAGGAGCTTGGCGCGACTACCTCCGTAACAGGCTTATGCCCCGAATTCTCCGCGATACTGGGCGAATGGACCGCTATCACTACATACTTCGGCTATGACGAATGGCGCGGCGGAACTCATTACGGCATAGACTATGCAGCAGAAAGCGGCGTGGACATCTATGCGGCGGCGAACGGTATTGCTCACGTTCCGCAAAACGACAGCGACTGGCTGGCTGTATTCGGAAAGGCTGTAATTATCGAACACGAAAACGGCTGGTTCACCGTATACGCACACGCAAACGATATAGTAGTATCCGATGGCGATAAGGTTACCGCAGGTCAGGTTATAGCGCACGTCGGCTCTACAGGCTGGAGCACAGGCCCGCACCTGCATTTTGAGGTAAGACAGGGTGTTGTAGCGATGAATCCCACGGCATTTCTATCCACCTTACACTTCACCCAGATCGACGATGCGCTGTCGCAATCCACGCTTTCAGAAAACCCCAAAATTCCCCTGCTTTCCCACCCCGTTGATGTTGAAAAAGCAATTCTCTCAGAAAGGATCTACGGCAAGGGCGGATACTACGCTCACGCGGGCATAGACATCACTGCGGATCGCGGCACTCCCGTTTACGCCGCTGCCGACGGAAAGGTCATCTGCTCAGCATGGTGTGGTGGCTACGGAAAATGTGTTATTCTGGAGCATGACGGCTACCTTACGCTATATGGACACCTTGACGAGTTGGAAGCTACCCACGGAAGCGATATCAAAGCAGGTGAGCAGCTCGGCAGTGTAGGAAGCACAGGACAGGCAACAGGCAATCATCTGCACTTTGAAATTATCACAGCGTCAGATGATATCGTTGACCCGACAGAATATCTGCCCGAGTTCCTTAACGACATTTCGGTGAGATACGAATAAATTATAATTAAAGCCCCGCTTGTCGCAATGCAAAGCGGGGCTTTCGGCATAAAAAACCTCCCCACACCTTGCGGAATGGGGAGGTCATTTGTTTTAAATCGTTACTCTGTTCGTGAGTTCCGAATTAGCGGAGTGCAGCCTGTGCAGCAGCCAGTCTAGCGATCGGAACACGGAAGGGAGAGCAGGAAACGTATGTCAGGCCAAGCTTGTGGCAGAACTCAACAGAGGAGGGATCGCCGCCGTGCTCGGCGCAGATACCTACGTGGAGCTCAGGACGTGTAGCCTTACCAAGCTTGATAGCTGTCTCCATCAGCTTACCAACGCCGATCTGGTCGAGCTTAGCGAAGGGATCGTTCTCGAAGATCTTTGCATCGTAGTAAGCGTTCAGGAACTTACCAGCGTCATCTCTGGAGAAGCCGTATGTCATCTGTGTCAGGTCGTTTGTACCGAAGCAGAAGAACTCAGCTTCCTTAGCGATGTCATCAGCTGTGAGAGCTGCACGAGGAATCTCGATCATTGTACCAACTTCGTACTTCAGCTCAACGCCAGCAGCCTTGATAACTTCGTCAGCTGTAGCAACAACTACATCCTTAACATACTTCAGCTCCTTGATCTCGCCAACGAGGGGGATCATGATCTCAGGAACGATGTTCCAGTCGGGATGAGCCTTCTTAACATTGATAGCAGCCTTGATAACAGCAGCTGTCTGCATCTTAGCGATCTCGGGGTATGTTACAGCCAGACGGCAGCCACGGTGACCCATCATGGGGTTGAACTCGTGGAGACCAGCGATGAGAGCCTTGATGTCAGCAACTGTCTTGCCCTGTGTAGCAGCAAGAGCAGCAATATCAGCCTCTTCTGTGGGAACGAATTCGTGCAGAGGAGGATCGAGGAAACGGATTGTTACAGGGTTACCCTCAAGAGCCTCGTAGAGAGCCTCGAAGTCAGCCTGCTGCATGGGCTCGATCTTAGCAAGAGCAGCCTCACGCTCTTCAACTGTATCGGAGCAGATCATCTCGCGGAAAGCAGCGATTCTGTCAGCCTCGAAGAACATGTGCTCTGTACGGCACAGACCGATACCCTCAGCGCCAAGCTCTCTAGCCTTCTTAGCGTCAGCGGGTGTATCAGCGTTTGTTCTAACCTTCAGAACTCTGTACTTGTCAGCCCAAGCCATGATTCTGCCGAACTCGCCAGCGATTGTAGCGTCTACTGTGGGGATAAGGCCATCGTAGATGTTACCTGTTGTACCGTCGATGGAGATGCAATCACCCTCGTGGTATGTCTTACCAGCCAGTGTGAACTGCTTGTTCTCCTCGTCCATCTTGATGTCGCCGCAGCCGGATACACAGCAAGTACCCATACCACGAGCAACTACGGCAGCGTGAGATGTCATACCGCCACGTACTGTCAGGATACCCTGAGCAGCCTTCATACCTGTGATGTCCTCAGGAGATGTCTCGAGACGAACCAGAACTACCTTCTCGCCACGCTCAGCCCAAGCAACAGCGTCATCAGCAGTGAATACTACCTTACCGCAAGCAGCTCCGGGAGAAGCGCCGAGGCCCTTACCAGCGGGAGTTGCAGCCTTAAGAGCAGCAGCGTCGAACTGGGGGTGGAGCAGTGTGTCGAGGTTTCTGGGGTCGATCTT
>JAZNWG010000234.1:0-2110 GCA_045593225.1 Oscillospiraceae bacterium | reverse complement strand
TGCGCATGGTCATCGGCACACACGTTGAGACCCTGTACGAGGGCGACTGTATCTACTACGACAGCTCCATTCCCCATGACGAGATCGCGCTCGGCGGTGAGGACTGCGAGATATACGCATTCGTTATGGCTCCGCAGGACGGCGAGACCGACACGAGCTATCACGAGCACGTCCGTGAATATACACACTCCAATTTCTACAAGGCAGGTATCTCGCACCCTGTTGCCGATGAGTTCGTGACCTGCGAGACAGACGAGAACGGTATGCTGTCTGCAGTGAACTTCCACAACGAGGAGCGCTTCAATTTCGCTTATGACATCGTTGACGCACTTGCTGAAAAGTGTCCTGACAAGACCGCTATGATCTATGTTGCGGACGACAAGAGCGAGCGCCGCTTCACATATAAGGACATCATGAAATACTCCTGCCAGACTGCTAATTACTTCAAGTCCCTCGGTATCAAGAAGGGCGACAAGGTAATGCTGGTGCTGAAAAGACACTACCAGTTCTGGTTCTCTATCCTTGCACTGCACCGCCTCGGCGCTATCGTTATCCCTGCTTCCAACCAGCTCGTAAAGCATGATCTGGAGTACCGCTTCAACGCGGCTGAGATATCCGCTGTTGTTTGTACCGCTGACGGAAATGTTGCGGACGAGATCGACCTTGCGGCGCCTGAGTGCCCGTCGCTCAGGACAAGGATCATGGTAGGCGGAAGACGCGAGGGCTGGAACGACTTCAACGAGGAGCTTTCCGCGTACAGCACGAAGTTCCCGAGAACTGACGACACAGCCTGCGGAAGCGATCCCATGCTGATGTTCTTCACATCGGGTACGACAGGCTACCCCAAGATCGCAATGCACGACTTCAAGTACCCCCTCGGTCACTACACTACCGCGCGCTACTGGCACAACGTTGACCCCAACGGTATCCACTTCACCATTTCCGACACAGGCTGGGGCAAGGCGCTGTGGGGCAAGCTGTACGGTCAGTGGATGTGCGAGACTGCGGTATTCGTATACGACTTCGAGCGCTTCCATGCCGAGGATATCCTCCCCATGTTCGCGAAGTACAACATCACCACCTTCTGCGCACCTCCCACAATGTACCGCTTCTTCATCAAGGAGGACCTGTCGAAGTACGACCTGTCCAGCCTGAAGTACGCTACCATTGCAGGCGAGGCGCTTAACCCCGAGGTGTTCTACCAGTTCAAGAAGGCTACAGGCATTTCGCTGATGGAGGGCTTCGGACAGACCGAAACGACCCTTTCCATCGCAAACTTCGTCGGCATGACGCCGAAGCCAGGCTCCATGGGCAAGCCCAATCCTCTCTACAACGTTCACATCATGAACGCTGACGGCACCGAGGCAGGTGTCGGTGAAACAGGCGAGATCTGCATAAAGACAGGTGATACAAAGCCCTGCGGTCTGTTCATGAGCTACTACAACAACGAGGAGAGCACCCACGAGGCATGGCATGACGGCTACTACCACACAGGCGATACCGCGCGTATGGACGAGGACGGCTATTTCTGGTATGTCGGCAGAGTTGACGATCTTATCAAGTCCTCGGGCTACCGCATCGGCCCGTTCGAGATCGAGAGCGTCATCATGGAGCTTCCCTACGTACTGGAGTGCGCCGTTACAGGCGTGCCTGACGAGATCAGAGGTCAGGTGGTAAAGGCTACCATCGTGCTTACAAACGGCACACAGCCCTCCGACGAGCTGAAAAAGGAGATCCAGACTTACGTCAAGAACCAGACAGCTCCCTACAAGTACCCCAGAGTTATTGAATTCCGCGACAGCCTGCCCAAGACCGTCGGCAGCGGCAAGATCCGCCGCAGCGAGATCCGCGAGCAGGACGCAGCAAAGGCACAGGGATGATATTGCGAAAGACGCACGTTTTGTGCGGCTTTTTTGTTGGCGTTTCGGGCGGATATTGAATCCGCCCCTACGGATAAACGCATTACAATGCAATCGGCAAAATGTGACCCGCCGTTTTGTGATCTATGCATATTACAATATATCCAAAGGCGGAATTCGCCGTCGGGCGTTCCCGAACGGCATTATAATGCAATCGGCAAAATGTGACCCGCCGTTTTGCGGTCTATGTA
>JAZNWG010000233.1:0-7557 GCA_045593225.1 Oscillospiraceae bacterium | reverse complement strand
AGACCGCCTTGGCCTCCGACTTTATTCGATTGAATAAAAACTATATTTAAAAAGAAAGGACAAAACAATGAGACGTGAAATTGTTATCGGTACAACTGATGCTAAGCCTAATTTCAACTCAATATGTCTGTGGCATAATGCTGACGCATCTGAAAATGCCGTATTTTACATCTTTTGTATGAACGTACCTGACATTACGGTCTACATATACAAAGACTCAGAAATCGGAGGAGAGATAGCTGAATGGCTATCGCATGATGAAAACAGAAACAACGAAAGTGTTCAGAGAAAAGCGTTTTCATTGATCTTGCCGCATCTCACATATGACGAGTTTGTAAACGCCATTGCTGAAATAGAAAAAAAGGCATGGCAAAAGGGATATAACGACGGTCAGCGTGAGCTGAGAGATACAATACGAACAGCTTTAGGTTTTAAATAACTCTATGGCTACAAAAGAAAGGATCGGACAAAAAAATGAAAAATGATTTCATCATTGTAACATCTGAACATGATTTACCCGAAGCTGAATATGACAACACCCATATGATGTACCTATGTATCACCAAATCAGGTAAAGTATGTGTATGCAAATATACAGAGCTACACCATCATTCACGTCCTACCAAATGGCAAAGAGCGATGTGGGATGCGGGAAAGAGCGGCACTGTGTATTCTGCTGACAATATTGTTGCGTATAAGAAAATAACGATTCCGGAAAACATTCTTGCATTGTGTACAGATAAAGCGCACAGAGTCGAATATTTTGACCAGTTAAGATAGCAACTGTTGAACACAGTAAAATAACCGATTTACAACGAATATCGTAAACAGCGAAAGGTGAATTAAATATGAGCAAAACAGTTTGGGGTTACTGGGATTGTAACTTTTGTGATAACAAAAAGATCCGTGGTGACAACGAAGAATGTCCCTCTTGCGGGCACCCTCGATCGGATACCACAAAATTTTACATCGATCAGTCTAATATTGAATACGTTGCAAAAGAAAAAACTAATTTAAAGCCAAATTGGATATGTTCTTATTGCAATACGCAAAATGAAAACTACGATGATATATGTGAATATTGTGGCGCGAGCAAAGCAGAAAGCAAAGCTGACTATTTTGAGAAACATAAATCACATCATGAAAACGAAGACTACAGCCAAACAAGCGTGATTGATGGGACAAATGTTGAATGCACAACAGTCGACACAAGCAGTTATGAAACTGATAACCCTGTTATTTCAATTGCAAAAACAATAAAAAATCACGTTAATTTGAAAAGCTGTTTGTTGTATGGATTGATCGGCATTGCCGCAATCGCGTTCGTTTGGTTTCTTATATGGTTCTTTACTCCTGTCGAACACACAGCTAACGTCAGTGGTTTCGAATGGGAGAGAAGTATTTCTATCGAACAGCTTACGACTTTCAGTGAATCAGGTTGGGATCTACCTGCAGGAGCCAGATTACAGCGAACATCTGAAGAAATACGATCGTATGATACCGTAATAGATCATTATGAAACTAAGACTAAACAAGTTGCACGAGATAGAATCGTAGGCTACGAAGACTATGTCATCGGCTATGACGATCTTGGAAATGGACAATTCCGAGAACGAACAGGCACACGACCTATTTACGAAACATATTATGAAACCGAAACGTATCAAGAACCTGTTTATCGACAGGATCCGGTGTATGACACCAAATACTATTATGAAATAGACAGATATGTATATGAACGTAGTATACGATCAAGCGGAACAGATCATGAACCGTACTGGGGTACAGTTACGCTTGCTACGAAAGAGCGCGAAGGCGACAGAACTGAATATTACCGACTTATCTGCGGTGAATACAGTACAACACTGTCGCTAAAAGACTGGCTTTCATACAACATAGGTGATAATGTGATTGTAACCACAAACCGTACAGGCAACATTGTCTATTCGATCGAAAAACAGACATAAAAATCGAACAAACTCGACGAGTAACGGCTTACGAAGCTGTTGCTTCGTCGATTTGTTTTTAAACTAAATATACGAAAGGATTATATAACAAACATGGCTATCGACAACGAAAGTCGTCAGGCAACTATAAACGAGCTTGATGCATACATGCAGACAAAAATGCGCGAATTGAACAAACCGTCTTGCCGACAGTGTGACCACCGTAAGGTATGCGACGTAAAACGAAAGAACAATCATACGGTGTCCAAATCTGTGTGTAAACACTTTGCAGACAGCTCGGCAAACAGTGTAACAAGCTATGACGCAAAATACATTTCCAAAATGCTCACACTGTCAACCTCTCATATTTCAGCAGAAACAAGCGAATTGATCGCTGATGAACCTGATAATAACGGATTTGGTCTGGCTGTATACGAAAAAGCCGAATTTGGCTTTTGGATCTATTGCGGAGATAAACGAGTGAGTGACATTTTGTCGGAATTACCCGATGACCTGCGTCGCTGCATAGAGCTTGCTCGTGAAAATGATTGTGAATGGCTCTGTCTTGACTGCGATGGCGCTGAGATAAACAATATGCCGACATATGATTGGTAATTGCTAAGAAAGGAAACGCGTTTATGAACATGTATAAGCAGCTTAAACAAGATGTCACTTATAGAGTGGCATTGGGGAACGGAGTCCTGCAAATAAAAGCTACAAACGATCCGTTATACCCCGGCGTTGACATTGAATTTGTGCCAAACAATGAATCATCTGATGAACTCGTCACGAGACCACGAATTTTGATCGAAGCGCCTCTTGACCCCGATACCAACGAATACGAAAACTTACGCGCACTTATTTGGGGACGAGCTGATTCAGAAGATTACACAGATAAGATCACGTTTGATAATAAACAGTTATCAAAACATTAAGAAAGGATAAAAACGTTATGACCTTAATCGAAGAGATCACCAGAGAGATCAGATTATGCAACAACGAGCTCGACGAACTCAAGATGACGATCGCGATCGCCAAAACACAGCTCAAAGCTTGTGAAGAAAAGAGAGATATGCTCACCATGCTTCTTGATAGTGCGCAGCGTGAAGCAGCAAAGCCTGCTGCATCTGAAAAGAAGCCGTTGCCGCCTCACAAGAGAAAAACATCAAAAGCTGCCGCTGATAACAAAAACGATGCGTCAGCTGATACCGACCCCGAAGCCATTTTTTCAATGAAAGATGTGGCTCATGAGCTTGATGTTGAGACAAACACCGTCGCCAAGATATGTACCGAACTTGGCTACAATGATGAAATGATCAAGAACAACTACAAGCTGACTGCGAAACAGATGACCGCAGTAAGAGATGTCATCGAAAAACAGACGAAGAAAGGAGAGCTGTAAAACATGGCTGTATTCACATTCATAACAACTTTCACAGAAGTCGAAGTCGATAAGAACAACGACTTTATTGCTGACTATGAAACGAATTTGCCGCACCATGATATAATAGCCGAAAGCATGGAAAAATCATGGAATGATATGCATATGGAGCGGTTCTACGACGGTATTCTTACCGACAAAATCGAATCTGCTACAATGAAATGCAGACAGCTCGACGGAGAATCTGAAGCTGTCATTTCGATCAAAATGAAGCCCGGCGCAAGATTAACGCAGAAATATAAAGATGCGATCATTGATCAGACATCAGCGCAGCTTAGCGACGGCTGGGGCGAAGGGTTCTTCGGACTCATAAACATCATGACCGACGGAGACAGACGGTTCTATGCAGAATAAAAAGGAGTGTATCAACAATGGGTAAGGCCAAGCGCAAGTGTATCGCTGTTAGCAAAGCAGCACTGTGGTGCGACGGATGTCGCACCACATCAACAAAATGTCCGATGCGCGAGAAATATCGTGACGAACGGACAAAGCACAAATCTATAGCAGAAATTGAGGAAAATAAACTTAATGATTAGAATAACCAGCATAAAAAGATGTCACATCGCTGACTATGATGATATATATCTCATAATCAGAAGCACCGCCTCACTCGAAAAGGCAAAAAGCAGTATTTTACAGCGAGCAGTCCACGTACCGGCGCTTGCACCAAGTAAAGAACTGTTTTACAGCTATTTGAATCTCGAAAGGGAAGGGGCGTGGGACAAGAACAGCTTTGATAACATTTTCAAGCCGGCATTTACCAAGGAGTTGATGGCTAACACGTCAGCTGTACGTTGGCTTGAAAAGCTTACAGTTGACAGCAACAATGGTCGCAAGATTGCATTGTTAACATATAACACCGACGAAAATCTTTGTCATAGAAGCATCATCGGTGAAATTCTTAAGTCAAATAACTGTGACGTCGTTCTTGATAAAGACACAAAACGCGGTTGCATTTAAAAACACACCAAGTCAAGAGAGGAGATACAACATGTGCAACAATAAATACTTGATTCTGTTCGTAGATGAACACTGTCAGAACCGATTCATGTATTGTGATGATAAGAAATACATCGAAAACAACAATTTCAACACCGCTGCGTTCGTAAATGACCATCCTGAGCTTATGATAAATGATTGGCACATTATTGGCGTATACGATAGTGACACAGATCTGCTTCGTGCAGCTAAGAATGAAAAAGCATCATTCTTTAATAACTGTGGCGTGTACGGCTTTGCGTTTGACGATTATCTTCGTCCCATCTACAACCCAAACACACAGCGTAGAGGACTCTTCATAGGCTTCTTGCCGCAAAATCGTAAATATAAAGCGCTTATTCGCGATGAAATAACAGGTCGATTGACAAAAGCGTCACTCGCATACGTACGAAAATATATGATCTGATATACAGAAAGGAGATACATTTTGCCAAACAATGATGCTATTAACATGATACGCACCGCTTCTGACGCCAATCCGTCGTTACTGCTTACCGATACTACGGCCACAGTCACACGAACAGGAATGTCTGAAAACGACATAAATACATCTCAGATAGCCAGCATCCTGATATGTAACGCGGGGCGATGGTGTGAACGATTTGCGTCGGATTTTATCATAACGTGGGATACTGTTCGACAGGCGATAAACCGACACATGGAGACAATGGACACATTGGATACAGATATATATGCGTTTGGATTCCATCAGAACGGTGTGGACCACAACGAATACATATATAGTGCTTGCACGAATGCTTCGTTGGGTGAACGACATTACAGCAAAGTACTTGCTGTAAGGATCGATGACTATGTTGACGACCCTGATGATAAAATCAAGACCGTTATTGTCACCCTCATGGATATAACCGGGTCCATCAAACGCATCTGATATCGCACGATCCTATATACACAGCGCTTTGCGCTGTGTATAAATATTAAGAAAAGGAGAAAAACATGCTTTCAAAACGTTGGATAACTGATCTACAGAGTCTTTGTAACAAAAATGTTACATCAGACAATCTTCTTCTGGTGAAATTACTGACTGTCGATACATATAATGACGGCAAGATAAATGCACGAATAGACATCTGTCCGGCCCGCGTTGTGCAGTCAGATACATCAATGACATGGATGATATATGATGATAATGCAGACGCATTGTGTATCGACACTGATCGCAACAGTCGTGATCTGGGCGTGATAAAGATCGATAAGAACTTGATACACCGTATAATAGGTTGTCAAATTCTTTCAATACCTGAAGAGTATACTTTCTTCAAAATCACGGACGAAACGGGTGCAGATCTGATACACGCTGCCACCAAGACTGAGATCACAGCGATTCAAAAGACTATTCGCGCAATAACCAAACATTCTGTTACGATCATGGAAACCTGATTACATCAATTATTATGACATCTTGTTATCACAGAAAGGACCTGACATCATGACGACATTTACCATTGACACAGCGCTTTTGAGGGAAACGATCTTCAATACTCTCAGAGATCTGGGCTTCTGCAGCGGTCGTACTGGTTACAAATATGCAACCGACTATCTTCTTGACAACTTCAACTGCTATATTGCTGAAAAACCGCAAGACGCACAAATGCAGATGTGGTACGAACACATCGCCGTTAAATATAATACGACAGCGAAGGCTGTAGACAGAGCGTTGAGATCTGCGATCAGAGAAGCTGTTGCTAACAACCGTGCTGATCTGACTAACATTTTTAACGAAACCGCATTACATAACGGCAGTTTCATGACTAACCGAAACTTTATGAACGGCGTTTATCAATATCTGCTTGCGAATTGCGTATTACTTGGATTTGGATATCCTAAGACACAGGGGAGCGAGGTGTGTGATGCATGACGATCACATGTTGTCGTGACTGTGAACAAAGACATTGCGGATGTCATTCGACCTGTGAAGAATATAAAGCTCAGCGCCGGGCTCTTGATGACTATAAAGCGCAAGTGGCTGAAGATAATCGAATATCCGCGTACACGCTGAAGACGCTTCGTGATGCCACATATGTACCTCGAAAGCACAAACAGTATTTCAGAAAACATTGGTGATATAATGGTATTGTTTTATGGGCTAACATGCCGATAAATGAACATGTACTGTTGACAAGGTCAGGATATTATGTTATAATTAAAAGAGATTGGATATTCCGATCTCTGACACATATATTCAACATCTTGTCAACAGAAAGGACATAACAACATGGCTACGATCAACACCTTTGAATCAATCTTGGCTGGGCATGGTGATAAAAACATGCCGTCTATTGACCATCAAAACCGAGACCTGTTTGACACCTCGAATGTCACAAACGAAACTGCAAAAGCGTATATCGAAAACATCAAGGCGCAGGTTGAAACACAAAATGCCATAAGTCTCAATCGACGTACTGCAAATCGTGATTTCGACACCGAAGCATTACGCCAGCAATGCGCTGCGCTCACAGAAAGACAGCAATCCATCAAAAACAATCTTTCTGAGATAAAAAACGAACTTGACGTTAATGCCTTATCTAAAGAAGATTACGAAGCCGTTCTTAATGCGACATGTGCTGCCAACAATGGTAACATCAAAGGCGGTTTTGCTGAGTGTGCCAAAGACACGGCTATCACACACCAGCTTCTGAGCCAAATGTCTCCTGACGAAATAACGGCGTCGATACAGAATCTTTCGCCCAAAGCGCGTCAGGAATGGCTTGAAAATGTTTTACAAAACAACCCGCAGCTCGCCACGCAAACTGCTAATGATCTGCAGACCCTTAATGAATATGCAGATGAAGCCAAAGCCGAATTCATCGACCGTGACCCCCGTGTCGATCCGACAAACATGCGCGCTATTACAGAGCGTTTATGTGTATGCACAAACAATGTGCATGAAAAACATACATGTCAGCAAAGCGACTATATCGCAAACGACCGTCAGCGCAGCGAACCTGTTGCACAGACACAGTCGCGTTTTGACAGACCCATTCAGTCAGCATCAGGTATCAATTTGAATGGCTACAACAAAACAAATAACGATGGCTTCAGCTATTAACATCGGATGCTTCATCTGATGCCAAGTTTACAGATAAACAACTTTTAATAGACTTTTAACAAATTGATCGTTAAGTAATCCACCTAGTACTAGGTGGATTA
>JAZNWG010000232.1:0-1967 GCA_045593225.1 Oscillospiraceae bacterium | reverse complement strand
GTGAAAAAGAATCTCATTCTTTTCATTGTTAAAACTTTTAGTTATTAAACATAAATATTGAATAATTCACAAATTCTCTGCAAGTCTGCGCCTTATTTCAAGGGAAAACACATTTTCCCAACCGACAAAGATAACAATTATTTTTTAAAACAGGCACAGCACCTTATAAATAGCAGATTATAAAACAGCACATTAAACGCGTAAATTCTTACGATTTGTAAGCAAACGAATAAAACAGAAAACAATACCCGAAAATTCCGCAGGATAGTCGTTTGAATTGATTATATTAGCAAAAAATTAAACAGTTTCTAAGATTATGGGAATTTTGAAGATCAAAGAGAGCAAAATCAAAGCGGCGGCGATATCCGCCACCGCAGTTTATCTGTCACTTACCGTGTTTTTCTTCCTGCCATTCGACATACCTCACAAGATCACCCCCTGCGTATCCGCGCTGTTCATAGCATCGCTATGGCTCTGCCCCTGGCAGATAAGCCTCGCCCTGCTGTTTTCTGCACTGGGAGACCATTTCGGATCGTGCGGCAACTTCCTCGCACAGATGGGTTTCTTCGCGCTCGGGCATATATGGTTCATAGTATATTTCATCAGCCGCTACTTCAAGAAAGTGGAGCCGGACCGCAAGCTAACAGGCAAGGCCAAGGGATATCTCGCTATGGTAATATTCTGCGCAACAGTCCTTCTCTGCGTGGTATTCTTCCGGATAGTACCTCTTGTTCCGCCAGGAGTTCTGACCATAGGAGTCAGCATATACGCGATACTTATCTGCACTATGCTTGTCAGCGCTATGCTTCAGAGGAGCAGCCTGTTCGCTCTCGGAGCGATCCTTTTCGTATTCTCAGACTTCATTCTGGCCTGGAACAAATTCGTTGAGCCTGTGCCATATCGCCATTACCTGGTGCTGGTACCATACTTCCTTGCACAATGGCTCCTCTTCATCAGGGCTACAAAATACAGAATCGCCCCAGAGATGCGCCTGATGAGATTCTGATCCAGAAACAGTTTACGGCCGACTGGTATTCACTTTCATATCCAGTCGGCCGTAAACTGTTTCTATGCAAGAACTAGAGTTCCCAAGCAAGGGCAGATGCACCGAGTATGGCAGCATCAGACTCCTTAAGCTGAGAATAAACCACCTTTACCTTGTCTCTCCACAACGGGAGTACATTTGCGTTCATAGCCTCTACGATAGGCTCGTTAAGGAATTCCTTCGCACGTGCAAGACCACCGAAAAGGACGATTGCCTCAGGAGAGCTGAATGCGATGAAATCAGCGAATGAGCGTCCGAGGATCTTTCCTGTGAACTCGAAGATCTTGAGAGCAAGCCTGTCACCCTCCTTAGCAGCCTCATAGACATCCTTTGAAGCGATTGTATCAAGACTTCTGAGAACAGATGGTTCATCAGAAAGCTCGAGCCATTCACGTGCAGTACGGGCAACACCTGTCGCAGAAGCGTAGGTCTCAAGACAGCCTGTCTTTCCGCATCCGCAGGTACGTCCGTTGTTGCGCACAGCGGCAACGTGTCCGAGCTCACCGGCAAAACCGTCGTGACCGTAAACAACCTCACCGTTGATGACGATACCCGAGCCGACACCTGTTCCGAGAGTGATCATAATGAAGTTCTTCATACCACGGGCAGCTCCGTAAGTCATCTCACCCACTGCTGCTGCATTTGCATCATTGGTAAGAGCCACAGGAAGACCGTCCATTGCCTCGGAAAGAAGCTTTGCGAACTCAACCCTCTGGCGTCCCCAGAGAAGGTTAGGTGCATTTTCGATGGTACCGGTATAATAGTTTCCGTTCGGAGCACCGACTCCGATTCCTCTTACCTTGCCCTCAGTACCTGACTCTCTGATGATCTTCTTTACAGCCTCAGCAAGTTCTGCTATATAAGGCTCTACCTCTGAATAAGTATCCGTACGGATAACTGTCTGTGCGAGGACTGCTCCTCT
>JAZNWG010000231.1:0-3721 GCA_045593225.1 Oscillospiraceae bacterium | reverse complement strand
GTCATGTATTCCTGGCAGGTGTGGCCGCTCTCTACGATAGTAAACAGCAGAACTACCGCAATGTCCTTATCCTGTGTCAGCAGTGTGCGCACCATAGACTCGTATGCGTTGTGGTAGTTGGTAGCGTCGCCGTCATTCACCGCAAACTCAACAAACACGATATCGGGATCATTCGCGAGAACATCACGCTCCAGACGGATATTGCCAAGAATGGAGGGTGTGCCGCTAAGGCCTGCATTAACATAGTTGAAGGTAGCCTCGGGATACTGCTCAGACAGCCAGTTGTTGGTCATCTTTGCCCACTTCTCATCCTCTGCAAGAGTGAGGTTATCATGATAGCCCTCTGTGATAGAGCCGCCTATGTAAGCAACCGTTATCTCCTCGCCCTTTGCCGCTCTGTCAAGAACATTAGCCATGCGCGTCTCATCGCCTGTTGTTATAAGTGAGCGCTCCACCATAAGATCGTATATCTCCTCTTCGGTAAGTGTGGAGTAATCTATCACCTCTTCCTCATCGGGAGCTGTAGTAGCCTCTGTAGCGCTTGTCACAGCCTCTGTAGCAGAGGTAACATCAGCATCGGGAGCGGAAGATGTGTTATCCTCGCCGCTGTCCACAGCAGAGGTGCTCTCGTTGCCCGAGGTCTCGGAGCTTCCGCAGCCTGCCGTTGTAAGCAGCAGCATTGCCGCGATCGTCATTGCAAATATCTTTTTCATTTCATTTCTCCTTTATATTTTGTTATCAAGCAGCAGTGGCTTCGTCGCCGCTTACTGCATTTACTGTGTAGCCTGCGTTTTCGAGATAGGTCAGAATATCCTCCTCAATGTAGAAATGTGCTGCTCCTACAAACATGAATACGTCCTCACCGCTTTTAAGGAACTCCACTGCAGCCTCACCCATAGTCACCTGACGGTCAAGATACATAAGGTCAAAAAACTGATTGTATTCAGCCTCGTCAAGTCCCTCAGGAAGGACTGCCGTATCGGCATTGAGTGTCTCCAGCGCCTCGTCATCAAAAGCAGCCCACGCCTCGTACAGTGCCTGCATTCCCTCTACCTGAAGCTGATATTTCTCATCGCCTATGCAATCTGTAACCGACTGCACCTGTATAGACATAGGAATGCTTCCCATCATCTCATACTGCTCAGAAGCACTTTCTATCTCAATTATCTCCTTGCCGTCCTCGTGAGCCTTTCCGAGAAAATAGGTCTCGGTACCGTAGTTTGAATAAAGACCTCCGTCCTGCGCCGCAAGAACAGATATATTCGAGGCCCAATAATACGGAATATAGTACTCCATCAAAGCCGTTGCAAGGCCCTTCTGGTTGCAGAACTCCACGACCGCCTCGTAATCATCGCCGAAATAGTCCGCCGCCGTTGTTCCTGCAGGACACATGATATACTGCATAGCTTCAATGCTGCCCTGTATATCCTCGTTTGCGGCTACCGTGTCAAGCTCCGCCGCTATTTTGTCGCAGGACTCATATGCGTCCATGACATAGTCGGGATAGGCGGTATTCGGCTTTCCCACATGCATTGAGCCAAGCAGGTAAAGAGTTGCGCCTGTGTCGGTGTCCTCGACTACCCAGAATGGCGGTGTTATCTCGGTCACAACCGCATCTGTAGTATCTGCAGTATCAGTTACCGAGGACACATTGCTCTCAGTTGTCTTACCGACGCAGGAAGTGAGCATTGCACAGCAAAGCGCGCCTGCAAGTATTGTTTTCAGCATCTTACTCATTCAGCTACCCTCCTGTAAAGATCCTCGCATGCGTCAGCCTCGTTGCTGTACTCGTTTACGTCCAGTCTCTCGCCGTCCTCGCTGTAATACACAACCCATTTGCCGCCGCTTTCGATAAGGCATACGCGCTGATCCTCATCGCTGCCGATAGAATAGTAATAGTGCGATACCTCTTCCTCAAAAAGCCTTACTTTAAGCTCTGAAACAGTCATTTTCATTTCCTCCGTTTATGTCAGACTATGCGTCCGCTTATCTCAAATGTCGGGCCCTTCTGCCACAGGAACGTTGAGAGGATTATCTCAAAGCCCTCGCCCGGGCCACACATAAAGTCGGCAGGTCTGCCCTTCGGAAGGCCGTAGCCCGACAGCAGGTTCGTGATAACGCCACCATGTGTTATTACAGCGGCTCTGGTGACGTCCTTTGCCATCATATCGCTGAACACAACGTCAAGTCCGCTTATGCAGCGCAGCTGGAAATCGGTAAATTTTTCTCCGTTGGGAGGACAGGCGTCCGCACCGCCCTTTATCCAGCTTATGTACTCGGGAAGCTCTGCAATGTCGCTCTGCTTTTTACCCTCAAAATCTCCGAAATCCATCTCGGAAAGCTCATCAACTATCATAAGCTGTCTGTCGGGATAGATTATCTCGGCCGTTTCAAGACAGCGCTTTAACGGCGAGCTGTACACCTTGCCGACATTAGGATAGACCTCCATGTCAGTCAGCGAGCGTATCGTCTGAGCACCCTCATCGCAAAGCGGAATATCGGTCTGACCGATGTATTTCCCGTCAAGATTGCCCTGAGTTATGCCATGACGGATAAGATAAAGGTAATAATTTTTCACTTTTTGTCCTCCAATCGAACTAAAAAATCATGAGAATTTTGCGTTTTTGGCTTTAAAAAGCCGTTTTTGCGCTGCAAATTATGAATAATATCCTAGAGAGCTGTTATATTTTTGTATAATATGTCTCTTTACAAATCGGAATATTGAGGATATAATATACAGTATGGAATTATGTTGGATTATTGTCTGTTTTCGGGGATTTTCACCCGTTTTCGCGGCTTTTATCCATGCATATAAAGGGGATCTGCGGTGTTCCGCAGTCAATGACGTAAGCTTAGGAGAAAATATATGAACAAGGATTTCCCGCGTATCATGACGCTGCTTCGCAAGGAGCGCAAGCTCAGTCAGAAGCAGGTTGCAGCTGACCTTGAAGTAACACAGGCTCTGCTGTCACACTACGAAAACGGAAAGCGCGAATGCGGTCTGGATTTTCTGGTGCGCGCTGCGGACTATTATAATGTTTCGGTAGACTACCTTCTCGGACGCTCGCCAATGATAACAGGCGGTATCGTATCCGAACAGGATCTGCCCGAAAGCTCGGTAAGCGAAAAGCATGAGCTTCAGCAGGGATTTTTATCAGGCGGAAGCACCTTCATGCAGAAGAAGCTGCTCACAAATGCTATCGAGATCGTATTCTCGCTGCTGATGAAGGCTAAGAATTCCGATCTTTCCAAGGCGGTTTCAAGCTATCTGTCGCTTGCTGTTTACAGAAGCTTCAGAATGGTATTCACAAGCGGAAAGAACAACGACGAGAACACATTCGGTGTTCCTGCGGAAAAGGTCGCAGCCCTCACAAGCGCCGCGATGCAGCTTGAGGACATCAAGGCAAAGAGCGCTGCGGACAAGGGCTCCGAGGACGAGCGTATCACAACATCTCGTCTTGAGCAGGAGTACTCCTCTCAGGCGGCTGCTCTGCTGAACATCGTAAAGACATCTGAAAAGACGCTCGGCAAGTATAACTAATTACATAGCTTCCAAAAGACGGCTTCGGCCGTCTTTTTTTGTTTCGCGAAAAAGCCTAACCATTTATTCGCAAATCCATGGCAAATCACCATTGAATGATCACACTCATATTAGCGCAAGCACTCATAATACGCTCCGCTGGGCCATTTTCTTTTAGAAAGAAAATGGATAAGAAACGTT
>JAZNWG010000230.1:0-2647 GCA_045593225.1 Oscillospiraceae bacterium | reverse complement strand
TGAGTGCGTGACCCCGAGTCTGCTCAAGGAGGCAGGCTGCGAGGTCACTGAGCTGATAACGGACGAGGGCAGAGCCGAGAAAGCAGGCGCAAAGTTCGTGAAGGGCTTTGAGCTTCCCGAAAATGCTGCAGATTACGATGTTATATGGTACAACGGCATTGCGGAGCTTGAACAGCTGTCACTGAAGCTGCAGCTGCTGAAGGAGCGCTGCAAGAAAGGCGGCAGGGTAGTTTTCCGCGCGCTTTGCTGGCTCATCGACCCGTCGCCCGACACAAAGAGCTATTGCAGAAAGCGATTCGGCATTATCGAGCCGCTTGACAGGGTGTTGCTTTACGCGAAGCAGGCAGGCTTTGCAGTGGAGGATTTCTACATCGCGCCGAGAAGCGACTGGACAGAGAATTACTACAGGCCGCTGCTTGAAGCCGCACAGGAGCTTACCGATATGAGCGGTATGGATGAGCTTAAAAAGGAAGCTGATATGTTCGAGCTTCACTGCGAGGAATACAGCTACGTTTACTACATATTGAAAGGTTGATCTTATGGCTCTTACCGAAAGGGAAGCGTCCCAATACAGCCCCAATGTCCTCGCCTTTTACGGCGACAGCGTATATGAGCAGCTGGTGCGCAGGGAGGTAGTGCTCCGCGGCTGCACCAACGCAGGCAGACTGCACGATCTTGCTGTAAAGCAGGTGCGCGCTTCGTACCAGTGCGAGGCTGTGTCGGTCATAGAGCCTATGCTCACCGAAAAGGAGGCGGATATACTTCGCCGCGGCAGAAACGCGGGCGGAATTTCCGTTCCCAAGAGCGCAAAGCCCTCGGAGTACCGCAGAGCCACCGCGCTTGAAACGCTTTTCGGGTATTTAAGCATAACAGGACAGCACGACAGGGTGGAGCAGCTTTTCGATGTGATCTGTAAAGCGCTGCCTGTCGGTGAGGTAAAGGAGTAATACGCAAGCTCTGCCGATAAGCGGCAGAACGGAGCGTATATGAGAAAAAAACAGCGTTCGGCAGTTGTAAGGTGGATTATAGATATCGCGGTGATAGCGGTCGCAGCGGTTGTGTTCTCGGTGGGAGTGGTGTGCTTCATCTCTCCGAACGATATCGCACCTGGCGGCGGTACAGGTATCGCGATAATATTGTCAGAGCTTACGGGACTGTCGCTCGGAACGCTTATCGCGGCGGTGAATATACCGCTTATTGTAGCAGGCTTTGTGCTGCTGGAAAAAAGGATCATGGCAAAGACGCTGATCTCTGTCGCACTGATAACGCTGCTGACGGACTATGTGCTGGCGGATATCCCTGTTTACGTCGCTGACGATGGCAACGGCATACTTGCGGCGGTGTTCGGCGGAGTGCTGATGGGCGGCGGTATAGGGCTGACCTATGCGAGAGAGGCGACCTCGGGCGGCACGGATATCGTGGCGAAGATAATCAGCCGCTTTAAGCCTGAAATGAAGCTCGGCAGGATACAGTTCATAGCTGACGCAGTCATAATACTTGCAGGACTGGCAGTATTCCGTAACCTTGACGCGGCACTGTACGCGGTGATATCGGTATTCGTTCAGGCGAAGCTGGTCGATATGCTGGTGTACGGCGGTCAGGAGAGCAGGCTTCTGATGATATTCTCTGAGATACCGCAGGAGCTTGCGAAAAAGCTGCTGGAAGCAGAGCGCGGCGTTACGCTGCTGCATGGCGAGGGCGCGTACAGCGGCTCGGATAAGCGCGTGATAGTGACAGCGGTGTACAAGAGCGATTATGCGAAGATAAAAAGGCTGGTAAAGCAGACCGACCCTGCTGCGTTCATGGTAGTGACGAGCGCAGGCGAGGTGTTCGGAAAGGGCTTTCAGCCACTGAATTAGGTAAAATTTGCCCGAAAAGGGCGTTCAATAAAGTAATATTTTAAAGGAGATATAAGCTTATGTCAGGACATTCCAAATGGAGCACCATCAAGCGCAAGAAGGGCGAGAAGGACGGCGCAAGAGCAAAGGTATTTACCAAGATCAGCCGTGAGATACTCGTTTGTATCAAGGAGACAGGCAGCGCAGACCCCGCAAACAATGCGAAGCTCGCTACCCTTATCCAGAAGGCAAAGAGCAACAACATCCCCAATGATAACATCGACCGTCTGCTGAAGAAGGCTGCGGGTGGCAATGAGAAGAACGACTACGAGAACTGCGTATACGAGGGCTACGGTCCCAACGGCGTTGCGGTGATCGTTGACTGCCTTACCGACAACAGAAACAGAACTGCAGGCGAGATCCGCCACTACTTTGACAAGTGCGGCGGTAACATGGGTACAACAGGCTGTGTAAGCTTCATGTTCTCGCTCAAGGGTATCATCATTATCGACAACGAGGACGGCGATATCGACGAGGATAAGGCTATGGAGGATATCCTCGAGAGCGGTGCGGACGACTTCAGCTTTGAGGAGGGCTGCATCGAGATCACAGCAGACCCCAATGAGGTCGGCACAGTTGCGGACGCGCTGCGCGGCATGGGCTATAATGTAGTATCCGCAGAGGCTGAGCAGGTGCCCTCTACATACACAACGCTCACCGATGAGGATCACCTTAAGAAGATGAACCTCCTGCTGGAGCTGCTTGAGGACAACGACGACATGCAGAATGTATGGCACAACTGGGAAGAA
>JAZNWG010000229.1:0-2121 GCA_045593225.1 Oscillospiraceae bacterium | reverse complement strand
AGACACGATACTCCGCGGCAACGGCGTCTACCGCGTGATAGCCACAGACGCCGCAGGAAATACTACCACAGCGCGCGTAGAGATAACAGCGCCCTCGGCTATAAACCCCATGCTGTTTGCGGTCATCGGCGCTGTAGTGGTGGTAATATCGTTGATCTATATTATTGCAGAAAAGATAAAAGGACCGGTGGTGAGATAAATGTCAAAACGCATATTTATACGGATCATCTCAGCAATGCTCGTGCTGTGCATGATACTGCCTGTCAGCGGCTGCAATTCCCTGTTCCTGAAGGTTGCGACCAATATTGCCGATACGCCCGAAGAGCAGACCAGCTCGAACTATGCGTGGCCTGTTCAGGGAGAAAGAAGAGTCGAGATAAAGAACACTTATAAAAGCAGTGGTATGAACGCGTTTTACATTGATGAGCAGAAGTGTCTTAAAGATGAGATAGAGGAGTTCCACCTTATCACCCTGGGATACAATTTCACGGTGTACTATTACACCGCCGCCTCAAACCCCTCGTTCAAGGGCGCGACAGGCACAGGCTATTACTGCCTTGCTGTCTATGGATTTTATACCAAGACCTACAGAGTGCTTGCAGATGGCTTTTATAACAAGGCAAAGGGAAATGCGTCCTTTGCGTTTAAAAAGGATCCCAGTCGTAATTATGCCTTTGCCTGCTTAGGCGACACATTTATGGATCTTTACGTCGGTACAGAGTCTGGCGCAAAGATCTTCAGGACCTTCACATTGTCAGACTTTGACAAGCTATCGATCAAACGCGCGGTCGGCGGAGATTATGTATGCACCGATATCGCCTATATCGATTATGGCGCAGACCGCATCGCCGCAGTGTTTATGTATGCCGCCGATTCAGAAGACGATGAGATCAGATTTGTGGAGTATGACATTGATTTTGATACCAGCAAGGAAGACCCCGTGCATTACATAGAGTATATGAACAAAGGTATTATAGAGACAGACAGCATCGTGACTTCGTCGGGTCCCTACCCCACCTACGGCACTGTCTTTACCTACGATTACAGCGAGCGTGCAAAAAAGCTTGAGCTGTTCCGCAATTCTCCGTTTGTGGACAAAAAATCAGCCAGATCCGCCGATGTAGGTCTTTACTGCAAGACCCGTGATGAAAATCTTGTCTCGCTTGCTCTGAGAGAGTATGAGGGCAGCTTTTATCTCTACCTTCTGTTCGCTGAACGTCTGCAGGTCTATCGCATCGATGTAGATGAAAAAGATAATTTTTCGTACACTAATCTTGGCACATTCGCTCTTGATAAAAGCGACTCTTATGCAACATTCGATGTTACCCCCTCGATCGTAATGGCATCAACCGAAAAGATATACGGCTGCAGTCTTAATCAGGGCTTTTTCGCCCAGAGCATTGACAGCTCTCCGACGAAGATAAAGGACGGCGCTTACTATGCGGCATATCAGATCTACGATGAACCCCGATATTACGTGATCGGCTTTGACGACAAGACTCATAAAAGAACGACAACGAATTATGTAGGCGACATGGTCGTTTCAAGCTCGTCCGAAAACGTGGCGTATACTATGAGCGACCTGCCGTTCGCGAAGATCCATACGATTGCAATACCCTATCATCTGCAATGATAAAAAGCTCCCTTCGGGGGGCTTTTCTTCTGTGCCGCCGAAAAACACTTAGAAAATGTAACCTTTTTGCCGAAAATGCGGTTTTATTTATATAAAGTATTGAAAAAAAGCGGCTGTGATGCTATAATGTATATAAGTGCGTTTTAGCGTGTTATCACAGGAAAATTCTGTGTGGAAATAAGGAGATAAAGATGAAATTAAGCAGGTTTGAAAAGGCGTACATCATATTCATTTCGGTTTGTGTTGCGCTGAGCGTTATCTTCCTCGTTTATGTAGGAATAGTCGTTACCGACTACGACAAGGCGCAGCCCGAGCGTACAGTTGAAAAGCAGATACAATGGCTGTCGGATATAGCGGCGGACGGAAGTCTTTCCGAGGAGCTGGATTTCAAGGCGCTTTGCGTAAACCGCTTTGAAGAAAACGACGCTGACGCGCTGCTGAAGAGCTATTCGAGAAAGCTTGCGACAGGCTCGCTTACATACGAATTC
>JAZNWG010000228.1:0-20417 GCA_045593225.1 Oscillospiraceae bacterium | reverse complement strand
GGCGCACCGAACTCGCACAAGCGCTCCAGCACACGTGAGCAGAGCGGGTCGCCTATGCGCGTTGTAAGCTTTCCGTCCGAGAATGTGCCTGCGCCGCCCTCACCGAACTGAACATTAGTGGAGGTATTGAGCGCACCGCCGCTCCAGTAGCCCTCCACCGCCTTTATGCGCTCGTCCATTTCAGCACCGCGCTCCAGTACTATCGGCTTGTAGCCGAACTCGCACAGCGTCAGCGCACAGAACATTCCCGCAGGACCGAAGCCTGCAATATATATGTCGCCCTGCGGTTTCTCGCTGCCGAAAGATACGGTCAGCGGTGCGTCCTCGTGCAGCCTTACATTCTGAAGCTTATCGGCAAGCTTCTTCTCCCTTGCACTGCTGTGAAGCTCCACATAAACGGAGCTTACAAAGCATATCTCGCGGCGGGCGTCCACCGAGGTCTTGTACAGCCGCGCTGTCCTGACCTCGTTTTTCGTAACAGAAAGCAAGGATAACGCCTTGCTTACAGCGTTATCCTTTGCCTCGTTAAGTCCTGTTTTTATCTGTGATACGATAAGTGCCATTTATCCCTCTACCGATTTGTTGAAAACCTAATTTCCGCCCGCGAAGCGGGCTTTTTTAAATCAATTTTTCCGACGACATGTGCGTCGGAAAAATAACTTCTATCCGCACAAGTGTGCAAGTTGAATGCTTCGCATTCAACGCAGTGCGCGTAGGGCGGATGTTTCGGCGGAAAGTCCGCAAGGACTTTTCGACGGTCTCTATCCCTCTTCTGACATCTTAGGCTCGGCATAGACAGTCGCTCTGTATACGCCCGATACCCAGCATTTGCTCTTCGAGCCCTTCATCTGTATCGTAAGCACAATGTCCTGTGTGCCGTCACGCAATGTTGTTCCGAGCAGATTTACTGTTGCAAAGAAATCCTCGGCAGTTAGCGTGCTGAGTATCTCGGACGGACCCATTACGCTTATCACAAGCTCATTTGTTATAAGCGATACATTGTAGTTATCAGGTACATTTGTAAGGTTGATATTATCAATGGTGAAGTCAAGCTTACCGTAATCCGCAATATCCCATACGATACGCGCATTGTTGTTGCCCGACAGGTTCTTGTAGCCCTCGGGAAGCGTTATCGGGATAGTTACTGTCTGATTGAGCTTGATATCGGAGATATCGATAGTGCCGATCTCCAGAACGCTGAGATGATCTATCGAATCATCAGGTGCCGCAACAGTGATAGTAGACGGCTGTATCTCATACTTCAGGCTGTCTGTATCAAAGTAGCTCGGTACGTTTGTAAACGTGAAGGTCAGCGGCAGCTCCTTCTGCTTGTAGATCGGGATATATACCGAGATATTCTCTGTGCTGAGGATAAGATCGTCATTTACTATCCTTGCGCCGTTAGTGCCGTAGATGAATATCTCGCTCTGAGTTTCGTGGGACTCTGTGATAAGTCCTGTGTAGACGGAGCGCGCCTCGATACGGTCTATCTTATCGAGCACAGACGCCGAGCCTGTGATAGATATCGTCGACGGCGAAGCTACTATCTCGTCAACATAATAACCCTCGGGCAGGCTCAGGCTCGGAGCAGTTCCCTCTACCTCGAACTCGCGTGTCACGATCTCCTCGATCTCGATGGTCACAGCGCGGGGATTTGCGCTCAGAATGGTAAGCTCGCTGTTTGTTTTTGCCGAGATATTTACAGGCACGCTGTAAGTACCCGCGGTCTTTACTGACGACAGATCAAGCGTTGCATAGAAATCATCTGCGGAAAGACCCGAGACGTCATAACGCTTGCCCTCGATGCGGATATCAGCTGTTTCCTCAACATCATCTACCAGCTGCAGATTATTCTGGAGCATATATTCCGTCACCTGTGTTTCAATGGTGATGCCTCTTATGCTCTCCTCAACGGTCGGGAATATCTGCACCGACACGAAGAACCACGCCGCGATAGCGATAACAAAGGACAGCAGTACGGATTTGTAATTGTTCTTGATATTATTGAATATTCTCTTGAAAAAATTCATTTCGCCGTCCCCCCTTAATTATCCGCGCTCGGAGCTTCGGGCTTCGGCTTACGTGTACGCTTCTTTGTCTTTACTGCGCCCTCGGGCATCTTTCTGCGAAGGATCTTTATAAGAGCCTCCTTGGAAAGCCCACGGGTGAGCTGGCCGTTCTCGGCTACCGAGATAGTACCTGTTTCCTCGGAAACGACGATCACCAGCGAGTCCGCGTTCTCACTCATGCCGATAGCAGCTCTGTGACGCGAGCCGAGGTCGCTTGAAAGATACTGGTCCTTGTTTGTATTGGGAAGGAAGCAGCCTGCCGCATAGATACGGTTGTCACGGATTATGATAGCACCGTCATGCAGCGGAGCCTTGTTGTAGAAAAGGTTGCAGAAAAGCTCAGGCTCGGGAGCTGCGTTGATGATGGTGGATTTCTCCGTGATATCACCGAGCTTTGTCTGGCGCTCGACAACTATCAGCGCGCCTGTCTTTGTCATGTGCAGGCGCTCGCACGCCTCCGCGATACCTGCAATAGCAGCCTCGCGCGCAGCACTGCTCTCCGCGTCGTTATCAGCTCCGAGAGTAATGTTAGGCACCTTTGCTCTGCCCACGCGCTCTAAGATACGGCGAAGCTCAGGCTGGAATACGACAACGATCGCGATGATTCCGACCTGGAAGAAGTTCTCGAAGATAAAGCTCATTACCTTCAGCTGGCATACCTGTACCACCATGAACATCAGCACAAGGATAAGGATACCCTTCATGAGCTGCTCTGCTCTCGTCTCTTTCATCAGCTTTATCACCATGTACACGAGGTAGGTGAGCAGCAGTATATCTATAACATCGAATATCGTAATGGACATCACAACTCTCAGGAAGTTCTGAAAGATGTCCGAAATATATGTCATAACGTCCAACGTTTTATCTCTCCTTTTATGTATTCCATGCCTAAGGGCATAGTTTCCCCACCTTATATTGTATCACAAATTTCAATAATTGCAATAGATTTTAAGCCGATTTCCGAAATTTTGCAAAAAAAATTGCGACAGAATATTGATTTCTGTCGTAATCGGAATATATATCATTTTCCTGCCAGCTTCAGAGCGTGCTCCACAGCCTCGTCAAGAGTACCCTGTGCAAACTCTGAATAGTCCAGCTCGTTCGGGTTTTCGAGGAATTCGGGCACAAGGAATACGCTCATTCCTGTATGTGCCGCAGCCATGTCCTCTGTCACATTGTTGCCTATCATAATACACTCCGCAGGGTCTAAGGACAGCTTGTCCATTATCTCCCTGTAATAAGCGGGGGCAGGCTTGCAGAAGCTGCTGTTGGAGTAGTCTGTTACATGCTCAAAATCGCTGTGATCAAGCCCCACCCACTTAAGACGCGTTTTAAACGCATCAGTCGGGAATACAGGATTTGTCGCAAGCACAAGGCGCAGACCCGCAGCCTTCAGCTTGTCTATCAGCGCCCTGCGGCTTACCTGGTACTTCAGCACGCTCTTCACGCCGTCAAATTCGTTGGTGTAGAACTCATCGCAAAAAGGCTTTGCATCGGGAAGCCCCTTCTGCATCTCGCGGAAGACCTCCCAGAATATCTCTTCGTTTATTCTTGAGCCGTCGTTCTTCACCATTCCCTTTGTGCCTGCCCAGATAGCCTTTACAGTGTCGTCAGGCTGATAGCCGAGGGGCGCGAGCTTTTTGCACAGCAGCCCGAAATATACCTTTACAAAATCCTCCTGAAACAGCGGAAGCAGCGTTCCGTCAAGGTCAAACATTACCGTCTTTATCATTTGTGCTTTTTTCTGCCTTTCGTCTTGCTATGATCGCGCGCTGGCGCTCCAGCTTCTTGTTGTAGGACGCTATCGCGTCATCATCAGCGCGGTATATAGTCCTTGCAGCAACGCAGGACGTTTCCCCTGCCTTTTTGCAGCTGAGCTTTATGAGGAAGCTTCCGTGCTTTTCGCACTCGGCGATGTTGGATTTTCTGCCTCCGCCAAAGGACAGCCATTCGCCCGCCTTCATCTTCTCCTGACAGTCGGGGCACGGGATATCCCTCACACGCGCGTCGGACAGTACCTCGCGGTAGTTTGCGATATTCTTGATAACATCGCGTCGAAGTGCCAGCCTTATCCCCGCAGTCATGCCCGAATACTCAGCAAGGCCCTTCTGCATATCCAGTCTGCGGCACACCTCGTAAGTGAACCACGCATCATTCATAGCGTCATGTGCCTGAGCGTCCATAGGTATCTGAAGCCTCTCCACAGCGTCAGACAGCGACCACTGCGTACGCTCGTTGTCTATCTGATTTTTGTAGATAAGCTGGAGATTGATATAATCGCTGCCCCAAGAAGGCTCAAATCCGTGCAATGCCATATTGTCTGACAGCATTGCGATATCGTCAAAGCCCCATGTGATAAACCGGAAGTCATCACCGCACCACGCCCTGAAGCGCTGAAAAGCCTCGGGGAACTTCTCGCCCGCCTTAAGCTGTGCATTGGTGATACCCGTTATCTTCTCAACATGGCGGTTCATCTTCCTGTAGTATTTCGGAGCGATGTTTATCTTGATTTTGTCGAGGTAATTAAACTGCTCGTCGGTCTTTACCGCGCCTATCTGAATTACCTCGCCGCGGAGCATCACAGGCGACTGCACGACGTGCGCGCGGTCAAGCGCCTGATTCCACTCCATGTCTAAAATAATATAGTTCATTCAATAACCTTTTCTAATCATGCTTTTATCAGAGCATCAGCTTTCCGCCGACGTTCTCCTTGCGCCACTCCACAAACTCGTCATAGGTGCCCATGCGGTCAAAGCAGCCCGTTTCGTTGATCTCAATGATACGGTTTGCCGCTGTCTGAAGTATCTCATGGTCGTGAGAAGCGAACAGGATATTGCCCTTGAATTCGGACAGGCCGTTGTTTACAGCTGTAATACTCTCAAGATCAAGATGGTTCGTGGGACGGTCAAGGATAAGCACGTTGCTCTGGAACAGCATCATGCGCGAGAACATACAGCGCACCTTCTCGCCGCCCGAAAGCACGTTTACGGGCTTGAAAACGTCCTCGCCGCTGAACAGCATACGTCCGAGGAAGCCGCGCAGATAGCTCTCAGTCTCGTCCTTGGAGTACTGTCTCATCCAGTCAAGGATAGACAGCTCGCAGTCATTGAAGAACTCGCTGTTATCATTCGGGAAGTAGCTTACAGAAGTCGTGCTGCCCCACTTGTAGCTGCCCTCGTCGGGCTCCAATTCACCCATGAGTATCTTGAACAGCGTTGTAACCGCGATCTCGTTGTTGCAGATGAATGCGATCTTGTCGTTCTTGCCGACTGTAAAGCTTACGTCATTCAGCACCTTTACACCGTCAACGGTCTTGGAAAGACCTGTTACCTGAAGAATATCCTTGCCTACCTCGCGCTCCATGTCAAAGCCGATGTAGGGGTATTTTCTCGAAGAAGCGGGCAGCTCCTCAACAGTCAGCTTGTCGATAAGCTTTCTTCTGGAGGTAGCCTGCTTACTCTTGGACTTGTTCGCGGAGAAGCGTGCAATGAAGTTCTGCAGCTCCTTTATCTTCTCCTCTGCACGCTTGTTCTGCTGCTTGATCATGCGCTGAATAAGCTGCGAGGACTCGTACCAGAACTCGTAGTTACCGACATACATCTTGATCTTGCCGTAGTCGATATCAACGATATGGGTACATACGTTATTGAGGAAGTGACGGTCATGCGAAACAACGATGACTGTACCGAAGTACTCCGCAAGGAAGTCCTCCAGCCACGAAACAGCGTCGATATCGAGATGGTTCGTAGGCTCGTCCATGAGAATGATATCGGGATTTCCGAACAGGCACTGCGCAAGCAGCACCTTTACCTTCTCGTTACCTGTAAGGCTCTCCATCTTCTGATAGAGTATCTCCTCGGGCAGACCAAGACCCTGAATGAGCTTACTTGCGTCAGACTCAGCCTCCCAGCCGTTAAGCTCTGCGAATTCGCCCTCCAGAACAGCAGCTCTGTCGCCGTCCTCGTCGGAGAAATCTTCCTTTGCGTAAAGCGCGTCCTTCTCCTGGATAATATCGTAAAGACGCTTGTTGCCCATGATTACGGTATCCTGAACAGTGTACTCGTCGTAAGCGTAGTGGTCCTGCTTAAGCACGCTCATACGAAGCTCCTCGGGCATGGAAACGCTGCCCTTGGTGGGCTCAAGCTCGCCGCAGAGCGCTCGGAGGAATGTGGATTTGCCTGCGCCGTTTGCGCCGATAACGCCGTAGCAGTTGCCGGGCGTGAATTTAAGCTCAACATCTTTAAACAGCAGCTGTCCGCCGAAGCTGATGCTGAGATCTGAAACTGTGATCAATGTATTATCTCCTTTTTTGTTCTGTTGTAGGGACACGGCTTGCCGTGTCCGTTTTATAATCATGCCAAAGGGCACGACACGTCGTGCCCTTACTATTTTTTCCTAATCAGATCGCCTTGAACGCCTGCTCAATATCAGCGATGATATCATCAACGTTCTCAAGTCCAACAGAGAAACGGATAAGTCCGCCGTCGATGCCTGCCGCAACAAGCTGCTCATCGGTGAGCTGTCTGTGAGTTGCGGAAGCAGGGTGCAGCACACAGGTGCGGATATCAGCAACGTGTACTTCGTTGGAAGCAAGCTTAAGGCTGTCCATGAACTTAACAGCTGTGCTTCTGCCGCCCTTGATGGAGAACGAGATAACGCCGCTTGTACCAAGAGGCATATACTTCTTTGCAAGCGCGTTCTGCTTGGAGGACGCGAGTGCGGGGTATGTCACGAACTCAGCCTTGCCGCTGTTCTCGATATACTCTGCAACCTTGATGGCGTTCTCACAATAACGCTGCATACGGACTGCAAGGGTCTCAAGACCGAGATTCAGCAGGAAGGAGCTGTGCGCTGCAGGATAGCAGCCGAAATCTCTCATAAGCTGCATTCTTGCCTTTACGATGAAAGGCGCGAATGCGTAATCTCTTGTGTAAACTGTGCCGTGATAGCTCTCGTCGGGCTCTGTCATGCAGGGGAACTTGCCGCTTGTCCAGTCGAACTTGCCGCTGTCAACGATAACGCCGCCTACCTGAACAGCATGACCGTCCATGTACTTAGAAGTAGAGTGGATAACTATATCAGCGCCCCACTCGATGGGACGGCAGAGGATAGGTGTTGCAAATGTATTGTCGATGATGAGCGGAACACCGTGAGCATGTGCAACCTTAGCCCACATCTCGATGTCAAGAACAGTGATAGCAGGGTTTGCAAGAGTCTCACCGAATACAGCCTTGGTGTTCTCCTTGAAAGCTGCTGCAAGCTCTTCCTCGGTAGCGTCGTGCTCAACAAAGATGCACTCGATACCCATTCTCTTGAGCGTTACGGCAAACAGGTTGATAGTGCCGCCGTAGATAGAGGAGGACGCGATAAAGCTGTCGCCTGCCTCGCAGATATTCAGGATAGAGATAAGGGACGCAGCCTGTCCGCTGGAGGTGCACATTGCAGCAACGCCGCCCTCCAGAGCCGCGATCTTCTTCTCAACGCAGTCAGTTGTGGGATTCTCGAAGCGGGAGTAGATAAGGCTCTTTGTGGGGTCATCAAATACTGCCGCTACATCGTCTGTGGAGTCATAAACGTATGTTGTGCTCTGTACGATAGGCATAACTCTGGGCTCTCCGTTTTTGGGGGTGTAGCCCTCGTGTAAGCATTGTGTTTCGATCTTCATAATTATATCTTCCTTTCATGTAGTAATTTACAAATATACATTTTAGATTATATCACAAGTCTGTCAATTTTACAAGAGAATTTTTCAAATTATCCGATATGCCTAATATCACTGTTAAAAACCGAATATTCCCATGCAAAACCGACATAATAGTACGGAAAAAAACTTGAAAAGAGGGACAGAATTGGCTGTAATACTTATCCGCGCGTGCATACTTTATGCTGTGATAACCTTTTCCCTGCGGCTTATGGGAAAGCGGCAGCTCGGCGAGCTGCAGCCGTCCGAGCTTGTGGTGACTATCCTCATATCAAACATCGCGTCCATTCCCGTCGAGGACTCCTCAGTGCCGATGATAATGGGAATTATCCCGATATTCACTCTTGTGTGCATTGATGTGATAATGTCAACGATAATGGTGAAATCGCCGCGCTTCCGCAAGTTTATAATCGGCAGCCCGCGCATAATCATATCGGAGGGCGTCATACAGCAAAAGGAGATGAAGCGCCTGCGCTACACCGTTGACGACCTTGTGGAGGCCATGCGCGAGCAGCAGATATTCGACCTCGGCGAGGTGTACTACGCGATAGTTGAGACTACGGGCAAGATAAACTTTCTGCAAAGGCGCGAATTCCAGCCCGCACAGCGCTCTGACGTAGGCTGCGGCGGCACAAGCTGCGACCCGCCATCAGTCGTTATCCGCGACGGTGTCGAGGACAAGGAGCAGCTTGGGCTGCTCGGGCTGGGGCAGGGCTGGCTCAATCAGCAGCTGCGTGAAAACAACGTCAGCATGAAGGACGTATTCCTTATGACTGCCGACAAAAACGGCAGCACTATCCTGATAAAAAGGGCGGTGGATCAATGAACAGGCTTGCAGTAAGTGTTTCGATACTCTCTGTAATGTCGGCGTGCTGTATATCCGCCGTCATCGCGACAAACAGCATTACAAAGGATATGAGCCATCAGATCGATCTTATAGAGGAAAGCTTCCGCCGCGGCGAGTACGAGCGCAGCGTTGATCTCGCAGAAGAGCTTCAGGATATGTGGGACGATATGATGGATTACAGTATCCTGATAAACGACCTCGGGCACGCAGTAGAGATAACCTCGTCACTTGCCGAGATAATCTCCTTTGCCGAGGAGGAGAACGACGAGATATACGCCTCCTGCGACCGCGCGCAGGCACAGATAGAAATGCTCAGGGAAATGCAGACCCCGACATTCTGGAAGATAATTTGAAACTTTTTCCGAAAACCTCTTGACAAACGCTTTAAAGCGCTGTATAATTAAAGCGTAAACTTGATAAATGCGTTGATGGGTGCGGCTATGCCGCCATTCACCTGACCACCCTTTTCAGAGAGCTGCCGTTTGGTGTGAGGCAGTAAGGACAAGGTGAAATGATCCACCCGTAGCAGACAGCTTGAAAACGGTATGTGCCGATAAGTAAAGCTGTACGGAATTCCACCGTAAAACGGAAGTGCATTGCTGGATGTACAGAGGCTGAGTTTTCGTATACTACCGCCCTCTCTCCATTTGGTGTGAGGGTGTTTTTTATTGGCGAGCCCCTCCTCTGCACACGACATTAAGAGGAGGATTTTTTATGCTTACACTCGACAGGATCTACAAGGCTTCACACATTCTTAAGGAGGTCATCAGGACCACCGACCTTATCAAGGCACCCAAGATAAACCCCGACGCGGACGTTTATCTCAAGACCGAAAATCTTCAGGTAACAGGCTCGTTCAAGGTGCGCGGCGCGTACTTCAAGATATCCCAGTTGTCCGAGGAGGAAAAGGCTAAGGGTGTTATTGCATGCTCTGCGGGAAATCACGCGCAGGGCGTGGCGCTGGCTGCAACCAAGGCAGGTATCAAGTCGCTCATCTGTCTTCCCGATGGCGCACCTATCTCCAAAGTCGAGGCCACAAAGTCCTTCGGCGCTGATGTGTGCCTTGTCGAGGGCGTGTATGACGACGCTTATCAGAAGGCTCTGCAGCTTCGCGACGAAAAGGGCTACACCTTTATCCACCCGTTTGATGACGAGAACGTTATCGCGGGTCAGGGAACCATCGGACTTGAGCTTCTGGATCAGCTTCCCGATATGGACGCTGTGGTCGTTCCGATCGGTGGAGGCGGACTTATCAGCGGCGTTGCCTACGCTATAAAGCAGCTCAACCCCAACATCAAGGTGTACGGTGTTCAGGCAGCAGGCGCACCCAGCATGGCGAACTCCATAACAGACGGCAGGATCGAGCGCCTTGACGCAGTATCCACCATCGCAGACGGTATCGCAGTAAAAGAGCCTGGCGCGAATACATTCGAGCTTGTAAAGGAATATGTCGATGAGATCGTCACCGTCACCGATGACGAGATCTCGGGCGCTATCCTCGCGCTCATTGAGCAGCAGAAGCTCATTGCCGAGGGTGCAGGTGCTGTATCCGTTGCGGCTGTGATGTTCAATAAGGTGCCTGTAAAGGGCAAGAAGGTAGTCTGCCTCGTGTCTGGCGGCAATATCGACGTTACAATTCTCTCGCGCGTTATCCGCCGCGGTCTTGTGAAGTCGGGCCGAAACTGCCTGCTCACCATTCAGCTCGTGGATAAACCCGGTCAGCTCACAGGAGTTGCGACTGTCATCGCAAAGCTCGGCGGCAACGTGACTGCCGTTCACCACGAGCGAGCTGACGCAAACAGCGACATCAACGGCTGCTTCCTGCGTATTCAGCTTGAAACAAGGAATTTCGAGCATCTTAACGAGATAAAACAGGCTCTTACCGATAAGGGCTTCAAAATAGTGGCATCGTAACAAGGAGGAACTGAACATGAAAACAATAAGCACAACAAACGCACCTGCGGCAATAGGCCCGTACAGTCAGGCAAAGATAACAGGAAACCTGCTGTTTGCCTCGGGTCAGATAGCAATAGTGCCTGCAACAGGCGAGGTGATCGAGGGCGGTATCGAGGCACAGACAAAGCAGATATGCGAGAATATCAAGGCTATCCTCACTGAAGCAGGACTTACCCTTGAAAGCGTAGTAAAGACCACCTGCTATCTGCATGATATAGCGGATTTCGCAGCGTTCAATGCAGTGTATGCGGAGTACTTCACCGCAAAGCCTGCAAGAAGCTGCGTAGGCGGACTCGATCTCCCGAAGGGCGTACTTGCAGAGGTAGAGATAATCGCGGAGCTTTAATAAAAATAAAGAGCAGAGATCTTTCTCTGCTCTTTTTTATTTAATTGTTGTTCTGCGGCTTTGCCTGTCTGTCTACCTTCTTGTAGAGATATATCTCACGCGAGGTAGTCACCTTCATACTGCCCGGCTTTATGTAGTTTGCCGCTGCATGCTGCATATGTACGCTCCTGAGCTTGCTCTTGTGTCCGAGCATTACAAATACTGCGATCAGTATTCCGATGATCGCGCCTATCACGACCGCACCGATCCTGATCTCGCCGCCCGAGCCGTCGCCACCAGCTGCAAAAGCTGTAACAGAAAGGCAGAACATCATAGAAATGCATATAACCAGAACTGCTAATTTTTTCATATCATGCCCTCCTTAAATAATTCCCATAAGTCCGAGAAGAACGCCTATGCCTGCGCCGACTGCGCCGAAGATAACAGAGAACAGCATCAGGAAGCGCCAGAACTTGCCCATGTCAACAGGGAGATTGCCTACGAATTTACCCGTCTGACCGTTCATTGCAAAAAGGAAGTTCTGTCCGTTCCATGAGGTATTCAGCATCCAAACGGGACACAGAACATATCTCACCGTACCGTTCTGCAGCGCGATAGACTCCTTCTGCTGAATTACCGAGCTGTAGCCTGTGACTGTCCTTCTGAACTCGTCACGCATGCTCTGCTGGACACGTGTGTTTGCGCGGTCGATACTCTGTTCAGCTGTAACATCATACTTGTCTGCGAGATAGCCCGAAAGGTACGCGGTGTTAAAATCCTTCACCTCAGCGAAATTGAACGGCTCGATAGACTCCATGAGAGCGTCAGGCATCTTCGAAGAGCCATCAACAGGCACATGCTCGAATGCCATGCTGCCTGCGCGGATAGCGGAATAATATTTGGTTTCAGTGTAGCGGTATCTTGCGTCCTCCCAGCGGCGCACCTTTGTCGCTTTGTACACAAACTGACCTCTTGCGCCTGTGTCGAACATCCAGAACGGCACATAAACACACTTGATATCATCAATATGATTTTCGTCCTTGAACGCCGCAGGAAGCAGGAATTTTCCGTCAAGATGCTTTTTCAGTGCTGCCATAGCAGCCTCTTTGTCCAGCTTGAACGGAATAACGAAATCGGGTCGCAGATCGCCGCCGAACTGTCCCGTCATAACAACAGGGCTGTCGCAATAAGGACAGGCTGTTGCGCCTGTGGTAGCGTCAGCAACTATCTCACCGCCGCAGGAATTACAGGTGTATACCGACATTCCTGCCGTCTCGCCCTCCGCCCATTCGCCGCCGGGGGTAACGTCCCACTGCATGGGCTGCTGCTCTGTTTCGTTCATGGTAGCGCCGTAGTCCTTCAGCGCGTCCACCTCAAACTCGGTATCGCAGTAAGGACACTTCATCTGCTGCGAGCTGCTGTCAAACTCTATCTTGCCGCCGCAGCATGGGCATTCGTAATCAAGTATACCTGCCATATTGCACCTCCGAAAATTTCAGTTGATTAAAGTATAGCATATTTTATCGGATAAATCAAGTATTTTGTTCAAGCGGATCGGGGTTTTCCACAGGAATTTCGATATGCTGCGCAGCCTCGGGATTATACGCCCATCTTACTCCGTTGGTAATGACCTTCTGCACGTTCTCGTCATGGTAGATAGGGTATTCCTCATGACCGGGCTGGAAGTAAAATATCCTGCCGTTTCCGCGCGTAAATGTAACTCCGCTGCGGAACACCTCTCCGCCCGAAAACCAGCCGAGAAATATCACATCGTCAGGCTTCGGGATATCGAACGGCTCGCCGTACATCTCCTCCATAGGCAGCTCGAAATGCTGCGGTATCCCCTTTGCTATCGGGTGCGAGGGCATGGCGCACCATACGCGCTCCCTGTCCCCATGGCGCCATTTAAGGTTAAGCGTCGTTCCCATAAGCGACTTCATCACCTTGCTGTGATGAGCAGAATGCAGCGCCACAAGCCCCATTCCGCCGAGAACGTGCCTGTGCACGCGCTCGACAACTGCGTCCTCTACCTTTTCGTGCACCCAGTGTCCCCACCAGATAAGCACATCGGTATCGTTCAGCACCTCTTCCGTAAGCCCGTGCTCAGGCTCGAACAGCGTTGCTGTGCGCACTGTGATATCCTCGTTTTTGCCGAGAAATTCCGCTATGCAGCCATGTATACCCTCAGGGTAGATAGCCGCAACCTCGGGCTGGTGAGTTTCGTGCATATATTCGTTCCAGACTGTTACTCTTATCATATTCCCTCCGTTATGCGAAGCACGTTCTCCGCCGACTTTTTCATATACGAAAGCTGGTCAGCCGCGCCGAAATGCTCGATAGCAAGCACTCCGTCATAGCCGTCCGACATGAGCCGTTTTATAAGCACGTCAATTCCGATAACGCCGCCGCACACCTCCGCAGGGTACATCACCGCGCCCGAAAGGTCAGCCTTGCCGTTGGTGTCGTCCGCATTTGCGCGGGCACTGTCGTAGCTTCTGTCCTTCAAGTGGACGTGCGCCACCTTATCGGAAAGCAGCGTATAAGCCTCGCCGGCGTCCTCAAGGCAGTAGCGGAAATTGCCTGTGTCAAAGGTATACCGCAGCCCCTTGCAGTTATCAAGCAGAAAACGTATATCATTCATCTTGCAGCAGGGAGAATCTATATCGTCAAAGTCCTCTATCGTCACAGTAACGCCATATTCCTTTGCTATCTCACACAAACGCGATATACCTTTGCAGAATTTCTTCATCTGCTCTGCCCTGTCCCTCTCAGCCTCGAAAAAGCCGGGGATACAAAGCACGTTTTCAGCACCGAAATACTGCGCTGTGCTCAGCAGCTCATGGCATTTGCGCTCGGACAGCTCGGAGCTGTCATGCAGGAAGTCAAAGTGCGAGTAGATACAGGAAACTCCCACGCCGCAGCGATCGAAAAGCTCCCTTTGTCCCTCTCGGTCAGAAAGCCGCCACAGGTCGCATTCAAGCAGGTCTATACCGCAGCCTTTCGCGAATTTCAACACGTCCTCGACAGTCTGTCCGCTCTGCTGGGCTGCTTCAAATATATGCTCGTAAAAAACGGATAATCTCATAAAAACACCTCAAACGTATTTTACCATATATCGGGCAGGTTTTCAAGTCTTGACAGCCCGCCCCGCGAAATGATATAATCATATCAATCAATATATTTACGGAGACTGTTATGACAGAATATCAGATATTTAAAAGCTGCTTTCCGGAGCTTAAGATAGACGAAAACAATTTCAACAGGCTCGCTTTTTCGGACGATACAAAGCTGTTTCGCGAGAGCGAGGGCTTTGCTGTCTGCGATAAAAACAGGATAACGCTGCTGTGCGTTTCGCCCGATAGCCGAGGCAAAGGCACAGGCTCGGCGCTGCTTTCTCAGTGCGAGGCGCATATAAAAAGCAATGGAAGCATAAGCGCTTCCATCGGCGGAAATATGCTTATCGGCGCCACCGAGGGCAGCTACGAATTTTTCATAAAGCGCGGCTATACGCTGTCGGGCGATTTCACCGAAATGGAGCTTCCGCTTGAAAACTTCACCGCACCACAGGCAGATATCCCCGAAAACGCGGAGTTTCGTTTTTATGACGGAGATATCGAAGCGCTCCGCGCTGCTGTTGCAGAGGTGGACGAGGAATGGGTGCAGTATTTCGATGATGACGGCTGCTTTTTCTGCTGCTTCATGGACGGCGAGCTTGCTTCCTTCTGCATAATTGGCGAGGACGAGCGCTGCCTGCTGTCAGACGGTAATGCTAAGATAGGCAGCATAGGCTGTGTAGGCACCGTGCCGAAATTCCGCAGAAAAGGGCTGGGGCTGCAGATGGTGGCACTGGGTGCTGAATGGCTGAAAAAACGCGGCTGCGACAGCGTTTTTATCCACTACACTCATCTGTATAACTGGTACGGAAAGCTTGGCGCAAAAGTGTTCCTGCGCTTTACGACTGCCGAAAAGGAGCTTTGATGAAAGCATTACATATCGCGCTTTCCCTGCTGAGCTTTGTCGGCTCTACTGTCGGGATCGTGCTACAGGATAAAATGACCCCGATGCTCGCCTGCTCATTGCTGCTGGCAGCGTCGATACTGCAGATACCTGCGGTATTCATGTCGGTGCGGAAAAGCCTTGTTTTCAGGCTTAAGATATCGCAGATAAGCATGCTACTGCTGCTTGTAAATGTCGTACTGTGCGGGCTTGTGCTCTTTGGGTTTGAAGCGGCGATATACGCCTTCCCGATAACGCTTTTTGCAAGCGTCATAGCGCTGATACCTGCTGTTATCGCAACCGATTTCGACCCGACAGGCGAGGATTTCATCGCATCGCTCACCGACGCGCTGGAGACCATAAGCCGCGCCACCGCCGAGCGCCAATGCGGCTACGACACCCAGCTGCTTTACGAGCAGGCACGCTTCTGCGAGGCTATACCTGACCCTGCGGTACGCTCTACCGAGCGCGAGATACTGCGCAGGATACTGGAGCTTAAACCCTACGATACCGACGCTGAGATATCCGCAAAATGCGCTGCCGTATCCGAGCTTATGGAGCGCCGCGAAAGGATAGTTCAATAAAAAAACCGACCGTTTACCGCGGTCGGTTTTGTGTTTATATAACGCTTAAGCGCGCTCCTTACCTCTGCAAAGAACACCGATGAACTCGGGGCCTGCGTTGCAGGAAACTACTACGCCTGTAGGCTCAACCATAACAGGAGCGAGTCCGAGGCGCTTTGTGAGCTTGTCGATAAGCTCCTTCTCAAGCTCGGGACGTGTAGTAGTGATAACACTGTAGGGGGTCTCGGGAATGATGTTTGCCGCAACAGCCTCAACCAGTGAGTCGATACCTGCCTTCTCGCCTCTTGCCTTCTTGATGACCTCTGTCTTTTCTGCGATAAGGGAGATGATGGGCTTGAGACCCATGAGCTCACCGAGGAAGGAAGCAGCAGCGGTGATCCTGCCGGACTTCTTCATGTGGCGCAGATCAAAGCCTACGATGTAAGCCTCGATGTGCTTTGCCCAGTCCTCAAGATATGCAACTACGCTCTCTACGCTCTGACCCTCTGTCAGCTTTCTGCAGGCCTCGGAAACGGGATAGCCGTAGCCGAGTGTGTAGGTCTGGCTGTCAACAGTGTGGATAACCAGATCCTTGAGATCCTCTGCAACCGCCTGCTTTGCCATGACTGCGCTGGAATATGTCTGGGAGCCTGCACCGTTGATAACGTCAACGATGATCTCGCGAACGCCCTCGGCGTAAAGCTCGCGGTACTTCTCCTCAAAGCGCAGAGCAGTAATCTGGGAATGCTTCGGTATCTCCGCATTTTCCTTAAGTATCTTGTAAAACTCCTGAGGAGTGAAATCCTTGCGGTCTGTATAGGTCTTGCCGTCAACAACGACATCAAAGGGCATGATCTCAAGCAGGCCCTTGTACTTTTCCTCAAGCTCGGGCGAAATATCGCAGCCGCTGTCTGTAATAACTCTTATTTTCTCGTTCATGGGAAAATTCCTTTCGTTTTGGGTTTTATTTTATGAGGGCAAAGCCCTCGCATTTACATAAATTCAATCAGTCCTATTCAGCATTGCTCCAGTCAAACTGTGTAAGCCTTCCGTTGTTCTGAAGCTCAGGGAAGCGCCACTGCCGCAGCACCTCGTAAACTCCGATAGCTACGCTGTTCGAGAGATTGAGGCTCCTTAACGTGTCGCGCATTGGGATACGCACACAGCGCTCCTTGTTCCGAAACAAAAGCTCCTCGGGAAGCCCTGCGTCCTCACGCCCGAAAAACAGATAGCATTTGTCGGGGTAGCTTATGTCGCTGTAGCAGTTTGGTGCCTTGGTGGTGAAGTAATAATACGCACCGTCGTTCTTCTTGAAAAAGTCCTCAAAATCATCGTAATAGGTGATGTCGAGATAGCTCCAGTAATCGAGGCCTGCGCGCTTTAAATGCTTGTCGTCGGGAGTGAAGCCCATCGGGCGGATTATATGCAGCCTTGCTCCCGTAACGGCACAGGTACGCGCGATGTTGCCCGTATTCTGGGGAATCTGCGGCTGCGCCAGCACGATATTAAGCTCCATAAACATTCACCGACCTTTTTACACACTTTTGATATTGTAGCATAATAATCAACAATTTTCAAGTCTTTTTCGCTTAAATCGTCGTTTTTACAAAAAATGTGTATAAAATGACTAAAAAACTGCCGCAGTAAAACCCAGCGATCCCCTCGGATATCGTAAAAAATGACGGAGAATAATATTTCTGTAAACAAAAAACAGGAGTTGATATATATGACAAGAAAGCAGGAGACCTACCTCAAAGCCGCAGTCGCAGGCACCGTTACGGGCGGACTTGCGTTCCTCGCGGTAAAGACCCTCGGCAGCAGAAAAAGCTTCCGCCGTATGACCACCGCAAAGGCATTCAAGATGATAGGAACGCTGATGGACGCAGTGTGAGAACAAATCTGTAACAAATAATGGCCCGAGGTCTCCCACCTCGGGTCATTTATCTGCAATATCCAGCCAATCCCGCAGCAGGTCCTTGCCTGTCATGCCCTTGGAAAGCTCATACTTTGCCTCGTCGATGGAATACCACGCGGCGCTCTCCACCTCCTCGGGCTGAATGCTGAACTCCGACTTATTCACGCGAACTACAAAGCCGAGCATAAGATCATCGCTCTTTTTGTAATAGTAGCTGGAGATATACTGCACCGAAACAGGCTCCAGCCCCGTCTCCTCCCTGACCTCGCGGACAGCCGCCTGCTCTGCAGTTTCTCCCTGCTCTATAAAGCCTGCAACGCACACCTTGTTCTCCGTTGCATAGGTCTGCTTTATCAGCGCTATCTCGTTGTACTCGTTCACTACAAGGCAGATAACGCACGGCAAGGATACAGGATACCACGCGCGTCGGCAGTCTTCGCAATAAGGCACGCTCTTTGAGCCGCCTTCATGCCGGATAAGCTCTGCGCCGCAGTCGGGACAATGTCTGAATGTCATAACCATCGCTCCTTTTTAAAGCTTAGTGTGCTGGAATAGCCGCTCATTATTCCTTGTTTTTCAGTATACACCAAAGCTGCCGCGAAGTCAACGTCGCTACTTTATATATAGTTGCCAAAATATGCGTTAAATTTTTCTCAATTTCATCAAAAAAACACTTGAAAAAAGTATAGAAATATAGTACAATATATTTTGTAGGCGCAATGCCTTAATCTGTTTAATATTTCATTACGAAAGGAAATAAAAACAATGAGCAAGCTTAACAAGAAACACGTAGAAGACCTCGCAGTCAAGGGCAAGAAGGTACTCGTAAGAGTTGACTTCAACGTTCCTATGAAGGAAGGCAAGATCACAAACGACAACAGAATCGTTGCAGCTCTCCCCACCATCAACAAGCTGGTTGAGAACGGCGCAAAGATCGTTCTGTGCTCTCACCTCGGCAAGCCGAAGAACGGTCCCGAGGACAAGTTCTCCCTGAAGGCTGCTGCTGACAGACTCGCAGAGCTGGTTTCTACAAAGGTTACTTTCGCAAAGGACGATACAGTTGTAGGCGACAACGCTAAGGCTGCTGTTGCTGCTATGAACGACGGCGAGATCGTTGTTCTCGAGAACACACGTTTCCGTGGCGCAGAGGAAACAAAGAACGGCGAGGAGTTCGCTAAGGAGCTGGGTGCTCTGGTTGACGGCGAGTTCTTCGTAATGGACGCTTTCGGTTCTGCTCACAGAGCTCACGCTTCCACAGCAGGCGTTACAAAGTTCGTTAAGGAGACCGCTGTTGGTTACCTGATGAACAAGGAGATCGACTTCCTCGGCAACGCAGTTGAGGATCCTGTTCGTCCCTTCGTTGCTATCCTCGGCGGCGCTAAGGTTGCTGACAAGCTGAACGTTATCTCCAACCTCCTCGAGAAGTGCGATACACTCATCATCGGCGGCGGTATGGCTTACACATTCCTCAAGGCTAAGGGCTATGAGGTTGGTACCTCCCTCGTTGACAACGAGAAGATCGACTACTGCAAGGAAATGATCGCTAAGGCAGAGGCTAACGGCAAGAAGCTGCTCCTGCCCATCGATACAACTATCACAAAGAGCTTCCCCGACCCCATCGACGCTGAGGTTGAGGTTTCCGTTGTTGACTCCGACAAGATCCCTGCTGACATGATGGGTCTGGATATCGGTCCCAAGACAATGGAGCTGTTCGCTGCTGAGGCTAAGGCTGCTAAGACTGTTGTCTGGAACGGTCCTATGGGCGTATTTGAGAACCCCATTCTCGCAAAGGGTACAATCGCTGTTGCTAAGGGTCTCGCAGAGGCTGACGCTACAACAATCATCGGCGGTGGCGACTCCGCAGCTGCTGTTGTACAGCTCGGCTACTCCGACAAGATGAGCCACATCTCCACAGGCGGCGGCGCTTCTCTCGAGTACCTCGAGGGTAAGGTTCTGCCCGGTATCGACGTAATTCAGGACAAATAATCTTCGATAAATGCACATTGGCTGCGTCAATACGGCTTGACGTACACAAAGTACGTCTGTACCGTATTTCCTTGCCACTGCACATTTCTCTTCGATTATCGAAAAGATATATGTACGGGCGGCAGCTTGCCGCCCCTACAAATGATGTAGGGGCGAACAATGTTCGCCCGTTACTAATAACCACATAAAACAAGGAGAATAAAACAATGAATAAGGCAACAAGAAAAGCAATAATCGCAGGCAACTGGAAGATGAACAAGACACGTCCCGAGGCTAAGGCTCTGCTGGACGAGCTCAAGGGCATGGTTGCTGACATCAAGACAGTTGAGATAGTAGCTTGCGTACCTTTCACAAACCTCGAAACAGCTCTCGCTGCAACAGAGGGCACAAACATCAAGATCGGCGCTGAGAACTGCCACTTCGAGAAGAGCGGCGCTTTCACAGGCGAGATCTCCGCTGATATGCTCGCTGAGATGGGCGTTGAGTACGTAGTTCTCGGTCACTCCGAGCGCCGTCAGTACTTCGCTGAGACAGACGAGACAGTAAACAAGAGAACAAAGGCTGCTCTCGCTGCAGGTCTGAAGCCCATCGTTTGCGTTGGCGAGCTTCTCTGGGAGCGCGAGTGCAACATCACTGAGGAAGTTATCGCTCGTCAGATCAAGCTTGACTTCTTCGGTATCGAGGCTGCTGACCTCAAGAAGTGCGTTATCGCTTACGAGCCTGTATGGGCTATCGGCACAGGCAAGACAGCTACTGCTGACCAGGCTGAGGAGGTATGCGCATTTATCCGTGCTACTCTCGCTAAGCTCTACGGTGCTGACGTTGCTGAGGCTATCACAATTCAGTACGGTGGCTCCATGAACGCTGCAAACGCTGCTGAGCTGGTTTCCAAGAAGAACGTTGACGGCGGCCTTATCGGCGGCGCTTCCCTGAAGGCAGCTGACTTCACAACAATCATCAAGGCAGCTGAGGTAGGCTGATAAAACAAGTTCACGGGCGGCGCTCTGCCGCCCTAATATATAACAAGGAGAAACAAACATGGCTAAACCCGTATTATTA
>JAZNWG010000227.1:0-3800 GCA_045593225.1 Oscillospiraceae bacterium | reverse complement strand
GCCGTTCTTTGCTCAGTTAAGCGGAACGAAATCGGTTGAGGAGATATACAACGGTACAGTTTCGGTAGGCGAATATGTCGAGGGCGTGGTGCATTTCATTGTGGGTGAGTTCTTGGAGATAGTAAATACTGTTTCCATTATTCCTTTGGGAAGTGAGCATTATTATCTCGCGTTCAACGAGGATATGAGCTCCTATATCGTGATAAGGGCTGACGCAGGCTGGGACAACGATAAGTCATTTGTGGATCTCAGCAGAAACGTGAGCGGTGTCACCAAGGAGCTTTCGCTTGATATTCAGCGTCAGCTTAATAAGAGCATCAAAGAGCTTAATGCAATGGGTATCAATCCTTCGGCCGCACCGTACTATATAGACTGTGTGGCAGGGAGATTTGCGATAATGACACTGATAAACTGCTTTATTACGATTGCGGCTGTGGCAGTGATCTTTATCTGCTTTATAAAGGACTGGAAAAAGCCAATTTCCATTGCCACGATAGTGCTTATCATAAATGTCTGTTTCTTCATTTACATATTAAAGAATATCACATAATCTAAAAAGGGCGGTAAGACCGCCCTTTTTGATTTGTAGTTTCGCCCTCAAAGGGACTTTCCACTGGGTGCTTTACGCCTTCATACGAGCCTTGTAATCCTTCTTGATCTCCTCGAGAGCAACAGCGTCCTGCTTTCTCTTCTCGCGAGCCTGATCCTGAATAGCCTGAACCTCGTCAATACCGTTAACGATTGTCTGCCATGTCTGCTGGAGTGTCTCTACCTTGATGGAGGAGCCTGCGGACATTGCTGCGATAGCCTTGGACTGGTCAACAGTATTCTGAGCGTTCTTTATCAGCATCTCGTTTGTCTTCTCATCAAGCGCGGACAGGGACTCAGCCTGAATACGCTGTCTCTTCAGCATGATAGCCTGAGAGAGTGCCTGCTTGAATACGGGCATTGTGATGATGAATGCGGAGTTGATCTTTCTGATGAGGTTGAGGTTGGAGTACTCCATTGTCTTCAGCATGGGAACTGTCTGGATAGCAACGTTCTCTGCTACCTTGAGGTCCATTACGCGCTGGTCGAGTATCTCTCTCATCTGCTGGAGGTTGGAGAGATCCATGCGGATAGTGCCGTCCTCGGGGTTAGCCTCTACCTTAGCCTTGTACTCCTCAATGAAAGCGTCAAGCTCCTTAACGCCCTGCTCGCCTGCCATGATGTACTTAACGAGCTGCTGGTAGTAGCCGAGGTTTGCTTCATACATGTTGTCGAGCTTTGTGTTTGCGGCTTCGATCTCGGACTCGTAGGTCTTCAGCTGAACATAGATATCGTCGATCTCGTGACCCATTGTTTGGTACTTGTTGAGGATCTTCTCGATCTTCTTCTTGAGGCTGCCGAAGAAGCCGGGCTTCTCGTCCTTGATCTCGTCGATGTCGAACTGATCCATAACTGCTGCGAGCTTCTTCATCATAACGCCTGTGTCGTTGATCTGGTCGATGCTCATGGAGTTCAGTACCTGATCGGAAGCCTTGGAGATCTCCTCGGCTGCCTCTGCACCGAACTTAACGATGGTGTTAGCGTCGTTTACGTTGATAGTGCTTACGAGAGCGTCGATCTCCTTGCTGGTTGCCAGCTGCTGCTTGATCTCCTCTGTCTTTACAACGATGTTGAAGTTCTGGACCTCCTCGATCTTGGTGTCGAGAGCTGCCTCGTCAACAACAGCGGACTTTACCTCAACTGCTGCTGTTTCGATAACGTTTGCGTTTGCAACCTGTGCGCCTGGTGTGAATTGTAATGCCATAGTAAATTATCCTTTCCCGAACAGCCTTCCGAAAAATCCGCTGTTTTTATTGTCGGAGGGAATCTTTAATTTCGGAACCTCCATATTGTACAGAAATTCGTCCATGGTGTGCTCCTCAAAGGCTCTGCTGTCAACATAAGTCTCGAGATTTTTGTAGCCTGTGGGTGTGTACACCAGTATATCAAAGCCGAGGAGGTTGCAGAGCACTGTATGGATACATTCCTCCAGTGTAAAGGTCGCCTCAACGACATCAATATATATGAGCTTCGGCAGCTGCTTTGTAAAGTCAAAGCGCTGCAGTATCTTCAGCAGCTGCTTGTCAAAGCTTAAGCCGTAGTGCAGTATCGCGCACATAAGGTCGTCGCCCTGAAGCTTGATAAAACCGCTGTCTGCCGCCTCCTGAAATTTGTAGAATATAAGATCCTGCGTTCTGTCGGGGAGGTAGCTGTATCGGTTGAGCGGAGAAGCCTTGAGCTTTTCCGTATCTATCTGGGTATTATGGTAGAAGCTGCGGTATGCGGAGAGATCCAGCGCACCGTCGGGAGCGGGATCGTTGGTTTTTATACGCAGTATGGTGTCGGGAGTAAGGCGTTTTCTCACCTCGTCCCAGTACGCGCCCTCGTCACCGCGTCTTACGCCGCTTATCTTAGCAAAGATATTCGGCACGCTCACGAGGTTTCCCGAGACCTCAAAGCCTGTTCTGAACTTGGCCTCGTGCTTCCACAGGATACCGATCTCCTCGTAGGTGGTCTTTAACGTCAACGCCTGTGAATTCGGGAACTGGAAGTCGCGGAATATACCTGCGTCACCGTTGTACAGCATGGTGTCAAGCTCGCGCTCTGCGTTGTAGGCAACGGTCGCCATGCTCATCTTTACGGGCTTGTCGGGGTATTTTCCGCTTTCCTTTGAGAGCGGCAGCTGGAATATCTGCATGCGGTTGTCGTAGTTCTTGTCCACTGCCATGTCCAGCATATTCTTATTGGGCGTGATGTACACCACGTCAAAGCCGCAGCGTGACATGAAATGCAGGAAGAACAGCTCTGCCTGCGAGATATCGCCATAATACAGTATCACAGGGATATCCTCGTACTGAACAGCATATTTGCGTCCCTGTGTGCAGCGGTAAAGCCATGTAACGAGCTTTGAGCCATAGTTCATGACTACCGTCTGATTTCCCGTATCATTGAACAGCCCTTTGAGCATGGTTTTCAGCGTGCTCTGTGCAAGCGCTGTACGCATAGGGTCACCGCCGAGCCTTATCAGCAGCGCAAAAGCGTCTATCATATCATCGGTATTGTGTCTCGGTATACTTCCGAGCGCCCTCGTTTCGTCAACGTCGGGGTTTGACAGCGTTGTTTCGATAAATATAAGCTGCTTTTTCAGTCCTGCGAAGCTCTCCTTGAACTTCAGCAGCATATTAGTATAGACAGCCTCCTCGTCATAGCCGATAAGACCTGCGAAGTACACCGGCACCTCGCAGCCGTCCGCGAAAACTCCGCCCTTTGAGATGACGCGCTTCTGATGAGTTGTGACGAAGTCCTCGAAAAGTGCTGCCGCAGAGGTCGTACCGCGCGTTACCATGCCTTCGTACTTCTGAGCCTCGGCGCGCATATCGCTGAGCTTGCCCTCAAGGCTGAGGTCTATGTTCTCAAAATCTATCTCAAGCGGGGTACTGTTCTCGCCGCCGAGGGTGGTGATATTGTCCTTTTGCGCGAAGCTGTCAAACTCCGCGTCCTCGCCGTAGGAAACATAGATGACCTCGCTGCCTGTCGCGTGCATGATATACAGAAAATACAGCTCGCGGAGCGTTGCCGCACCGATATAAAGTATCTTGTCCCGCTTTTCGGGGAGATATTTCATAAGCCAGCACAGCAGCACGAAATATGTGTTGCGCTTGCCCTCGCCGCAGGAGTGTATCGCCTCGACAAGAAGCTCGCAGACCAGCTTGCTGTCGCATTTTATCCTGTTCTGCTTAAGCCACATATCAAAGCCCTGCAAGTCGGATCGT
>JAZNWG010000226.1:0-4834 GCA_045593225.1 Oscillospiraceae bacterium | reverse complement strand
AGTATAATTACGACAATGCGCCGCAATTACTTAAAGATTTTATTATATATCTGCAGCTTGTTAAAAATCGTTCTGAGCTTACTGTTCTCAACTATTATACAGATCTGCGCTCGTTCCTGCGTTTCTATAAAATAAAGCTCGGTCGCGCTTCAGTTGATCCTGACGAGTTTTCTAAGATAGATATTACTGATATTACTGAGCCTGAGATTAAAGCTGTTGATCTGATGCTTGTGCAGGAATTCCTTATTTTCGAGAAAACCGAGAAATCAAACGAGCACAAGGCACGCTATCGTAAGGCTGTGGCTCTCAGACAGTTCTTTAAATTCCTTACTAATAATAAAGGTCTGTTTGAGACAAATCCTATGACTAATCTGGAGCTGCCGTCGCCAAAGCCTGCGCTGCCTAAATATCTCACGTTGGAACAATCGCTCGAAATGCTTACGAATATAGACACGCCTGATCAGAAACGCGATTATTGCATCGTTGTGTTTTTTCTCAATTGCGGTATGCGTCTAAGTGAGTTAGTAGGCATAAATATCAGCGATATCAGAGCTACTCATGATGCTGATGGCAATGAGATATACTCGCTCAAAGTCCTCGGTAAAGGCAGCAAAGAACGCATTGTATATCTAAATAACGCTTGTGTAAACGCTTACATCGATTACATTGATCCTAGTGTTACAGATGAAGAAACTCGACAAAAGAATGGAAATCGTCCATTAACTACCAAAGAGGACGCTTTGTTCTTGAGCCGACGCGGCACGAGGATATCAAACCGCCGCGTTCAGCAGATTGTTGAGCAGTGCTTTAAGAGCTGCGGGCTTGATAATATGGGATTATCAGTACACAAGCTGCGTCATACTGCGGCAACGCTGATGTATCAGAATGGCGTTGATGTGCGTGTCTTAAAGGACGTTCTGGGACACGAGAACCTCAATACAACGCAGATATATACACACGTTTCCAATGCGCAGATGCAGAGTGCGATGCAGAATAATCCGCTAAGTAATGTGACGAATAAGAAGAAATGATAAAAGCCTGAGAATTGATTTTCTCAGGCTTTTATTTTGTTAATCTCAAAATATTATGCTTTTTCTTCATCGTAATCATCTGCGTCCGATGTGCGCTTGCTTCTGTTATTGGTTATGATATTGGATATTACAACAATTAATAAGACTGCTAAAATGTAAAACGGTGCGCTAATTATCACTCCAAGCCCATCGCCCGCATTCATTTCAACATCTGCAACTGAAAATAGGATATGAATAAAATCAAATACTATTTCAGCTACTAATGACAGAATAAGACCTGCGAAATAAGACGCTACATTGTAAGGAAAAAAAGTAAAATGTTCATCTTGCACAATAAGCACAGATAAAGGAATTACGATTATAAGAGAAAATAATCCAAATTCAATATCAAAAAAAGGCGACAAAGATAGCCAGAAAAGAAGCGTTATAAACACACCTGCTAAAAAGCATGACACCAAACGTATTTTTTTTACTTTCTTTTTCGTCATACTCATAATTAACGTCTCTCCCCTGCCCTTAGCTCTCAATCATCTCCAAAAGCTGCGCCTCTGTTATAACAGTTATTCCAAGCTCATTCGCCTTTGTAAGCTTGCTTCCAGCCTCTTCACCTGCAAGGACATAGCTTGTCTTTTTGGACACCGAGCCGCTGCATTTACCGCCGTTCTGCTCGATAAGCGCCTTTGCCTGATCGCGCGTCATTGTCGGCAAGGTGCCAGTAAGCACGAATGTCAGCCCCGCAAACTTGTCCGACACCTTAGAGCTTGAATAGCTCATATTCACGCCGTATTCCTTAAGGCGCTCTATAAGCTTTATGCGGTGCGGCTCATGCATTGCTTCGTAAACGGAGCGCGCCATGATTCCGCCAAATCCTTCGATAGAGGAAATTTCAAGCTCAAATGCGTTCATTATGCTGTCCATATCGCCGAAATGCTCGCACAGCAGCGTTGCCGCTCTTTGTCCTATACCGCGTATTCCAAGCGCGAAAACAAGCCTGTTAAGCTCGTTTTTCTTGGAGTTTTCAATGGATTGCAGCAGATTTTCTGCAGACTTTCTGCCGAAGCGCTCCAGCGCCATAAGTTCCTGAATATCAAGCGTATACAGGTCAGCAACAGTCTTTATGAGACCCTCGTTTACAAGCTGCTCAACGATAGCCTCGCCTAGACCGTCGATATTCATTGCGTTTCGCGATGCAAAATGCTCAATGGAGCGCAATAATTGTGCGGGACAATCGAAATTCTGACAGCGTATAACAGCCTCGTCCTCGTCACGAAGTGCCTCAGCGCCGCAAACGGGACAGACCCTCGGGATAAAATAAGGCTCGGAGTTCTCAGCATGCGCAACAGATTTTACGACCTCTGGGATTATATCGCCAGCCTTACGCACGACAATTCTGTCGCCAACGCGGATATCCTTGTCGGAGATTATGTCCTGATTATGCAGAATAGCACGTGAAACCGTTGTTCCTGCGAGAAAAACAGGCTCGAATATCGCAACTGGTGTCAGCGCGCCTGTTCGCCCTACGTTTATTTCGATCTCATTCAGCGTGGTTTCTTTTTCTTCTGGCGGATATTTGAATGCAACCGCCCATTTCGGAACTTTTGTTGTAGCGCCGATCTCCTCGCGAAGAGCGAAATCATTTACTTTAACAACTGCGCCGTCAATGTCAAACGGCAGAACTCTGCGGCTCTCCCCTATCTCGTTTATACGCTGGACTACCTCTTCCCTGCTGTGGCAAACCACAAAATCGGGAACTACCTTAAACCCAAGTGCTGCCATGTATTCAAGCGATTCAGCATGTGATGTGAGCTGCTTTCCCTCAATTCGCTGAACATTAAAGCAGAAGATATCAAGCTTACGCTGTGCTGTAACTCGTCTGTCCTTCTGTCTGAGCGAGCCTGCAGCGGCATTTCGTGGGTTTTTCGGAAGCTGTTCTCCCTTTTTCTCCTGCTCCGCACAAAGCTCCGCAAAGCTTTTTCGTGGCATATAAACCTCGCCGCGCACCTCTATAAAAGGAATTTCCTCATTAAGCTTCAGCGGAATAGAACGTATTGTTTTGAGGTTATTGGTGATGTCCTCACCGATAAAGCCATCGCCTCTTGTAGAACCGCGGACGAAAACACCATTTGCGTACTCGAGCGAAACGGAAAGACCGTCTATCTTAGGCTCAACAACATACTCGTCAGCATTCTGTTGCGAAACTCGGTCGATGAAATCCCCGACTTCCTCAACGCTGAAAACGTCCTGCAGGCTGCCCATCTGAACAATGTGCTGCACCTTCTCGAATGTAGTCATAGCAGAGCCACCGACTCTTTGTGTGGGAGAATCAGCAGTCAGAAGCTGCGGGAATTCCTGCTCGATCCCCCTGAGCTCTCGCATAAGAGCGTCATATTCATCGTCCTCGATAGTGGGCGAGTCAAGGTCATAGTAGTTATGATTATGCTTTTCTATCGTCTTACGCAGTTCTTCTGCGCGTTCTTTTGCTTTGTTAAGGTCCAAAGTATACCTCCGTTTTACGAGAATGTATCTGCCTCGTAGTCTTCCAGAGTTCCGACAAGATCACTGTCGCCTGAGACTACATGAGTATAAGCGTCAGGAACTCTTCCGATTATGATAGTTTCAGCTGCAACGACCGAAGTGTTTACTGTAACTGTTGTAGAGTAGCCCGGGATGATCGCGTCAGCGACAACTGTAATGTCTATAATTATCCTGTGGCGCGTCTGATTGATACCTGCTTCGGTAAATTCACTGATTATCTTGGTCTTAGGGTAGCCCATTGGCTCAACGGTCATGCCTATGTCAAAGCCCTTGTTATGAAGCATCTGAATGCCGCTGAGAGTGCCTATAGGTATGCCGATATGTATGTCACTTATCCGATGAAGCTCGCGTTCAAGACGCTGTGAGATTCCGTTTTTCATCTGATTGATACCTATAACATTGCTTTCAACGGAAATGACTTCTCCGTCTGTGTTCGTTGTCAACTCAACCAGTTTTGAATAGCTTATATCCTCTTGTGAAAGCTCCTCGTCTACAGCTGTTGTAATTATTTCTGAAACCGCCAACTGACATTCGTAAGCATTGACCGATTCTATTATCGGCTGTAAGCTCAGGTCTGCCATAACAGCAAGTCCCATGATAATAAGCGATACAGCTATCAGCTTGAAGCCGAGCGAACGCAGCGTTTTTCGTGACTTATCGGAAATCATTAAAATTCACCCCTCTGTACATATTATGTCTATGCACAGAGGGTCGTGAATATCAAATCAAGCGTTTATGAATGCTTCAAAGGCCTTATAAGCAGCGTAAACGTCTGTCTTTGCTGTAATTTCAAAGGGTGCGTGCATTGAAAGTACGGGAACGCCCACGTCAATCGTATCAATATTGAGGTTTGCGATATATGCCGCTACAGTTCCGCCGCCGCCGAAGTCAACCTTACCAAGCTCGCCCGTCTGCCATACGACCTCATTCTTATCAAGCATAGAATGGATAAAGCCTACGTATTCTGCATTGGCGTCGCTTGTGCCTGACTTACCTCTTGCGCCCGTGTACTTTGTTACTACGATACCCTTGTTCATAAATGCGCTGTTCTTTCTCTCGTAGCCTTCGGGGAAGGTGGGATCGAAGCCTGCATTTACGTCGGCAGAAAGGCATCTTGATGCGGTCATTACAGTTCTGCCATCGCTACCGCCGTTTTCTGCAAGATCGTAAAGGAAGAACTTGAGATAAGAGGAGCAAAGACCTGTATTGCCGTCGCTACCCGTTTCCTCCTTGTCGGTAAGAACGCATACGGCTGTACGCTGAGGAAT
>JAZNWG010000225.1:0-20881 GCA_045593225.1 Oscillospiraceae bacterium | reverse complement strand
CCTTCACCCCATCAAGAAATTTTCTGCTCAGCTTTTTAAGCAGCAGCGTTGTGCAGAGCCCTGTAAAGGCCCCGCCTATTATCGCGGACGACAGCAGTATCGGCGTGTATGCGAATACTGACAGGCTGCCGTAATATAAAGCCGCCGTCAGCAGCTGTCCCCCGATATGCAGTATAGCGCCTGCAACACCGACAAACGGCAGATAGCTTTCGGCTTTTTCTTTGGGCAGCATACGCTTCAGCGCTGCCATTGAAAAGAGCGCAAGAACACCTCCGACGATACCGAAGCTCATGCTCATCACCGAGCCTGTTATAAGCCCTGCAACAACGCACCTCAGCACTGATATGCAAAGAGCGTCACGAACGCGCCATTTTCCGCCGAGGTACAGCACGAGCATCGTCACGATATTGCCGAGACCAACTCTTACGGCAGGTATCGGGCAGATAGGCGGAAGCATCGTTTCCAGCGCGGAAAGGGCTGCGGCGAAGCAGATAAAAACTCCGCAAAGGCAAAGCTTTTTCGCGCTCATTTAAACAGCTCCATATACTGCTCCGCAACCGTCATAAGCTCGGACTTCGGCGGCGGCGGAGGCGGAAGCTCCACAGGCTTTTCTATGTACACCTCGCGAAGCACCGCGCCCTCTCTGAGGGTGTAGTGCTCCTCGCGTATCTTCAGCGGCGAGAATTCCAGCAGGAACGTCCTGTAATGGAACAGGATAACGCTTGCGAGCGCCGCAATTGCCGCGACCAGCATAAGCGCACCGCAGATATACATTGCCGTACCGCCGACAACAAAGCAGACTATTGCGTAAACTGTGTCGGTAACGCAGGATATGATCTTCTCGGGCTTTTCTCCGCCCAGTGCAAAGAATGCTATCACTATCACCGCAACTCCTGCGATCGACGCAAACAACGTCCCGAACAGCGTGTCTGACAGCATTGTTCCGATGATGATACAGGCTGCGGCAATAACGCACTGGATATAAAAGCAGGCATGGATAGCCGTGCGCAGCTTTGCAGCTCTTCTCATTCTCGTTGCAACAAAATCGTGTATTATATCGCCGTCTGTTTCAAAGTGTATCAGTCTTTCTTTGATACCGCTCATTTTCCATGCCTCCTTTCGTGTTATTCTGTAATTCCGTCAAGCTCTTTCAGCCAGAGCGTGCTGAATGCATCGCTTGGCATCTTCCAGTCGCCACGCGGCGACAGCGAAACCGAGCCTACCTTTACTCCGTCAGGCAGACACGAGCGCTTGAACTGCTGGTTGAAGAAGCGGCGGCAGAAGGTCTTCAGCCACTTCAGGATAGTTTCATTATCGAACTCGCCCTTGAAAGCGTACTTCGCAAGGCGGTATACTTTTTTAGGCGCAAACGCATGGCGCACGATATGGCAGAGGAAGAAATCGTGCAGCTCATACGGGCCGACGAGGTCCTCTGTTTTCTGCGCGATATCGCCGTTTTCATCGGCAGGGAGAAGCTCGGGGCTTACGGGAGTATCAACTACGCTGATGAGCGTGTTTTTAAGCTCCTCATTTCCGCAGCTCTCCGCATAGCAGGATACTATACGGCGCACGAGCGTCTTGGGCACAGAGCCGTTTACTCCGTACATCGACATATGGTCGCCGTTGTAGGTCGCCCAGCCGAGAGCAAGCTCGGACAGGTCACCAGTGCCGACAACAAGGCCGTTTTCGGCATTGGCAAGGTCCATCAGTATCTGTGTGCGCTCGCGTGCCTGTGCGTTTTCGTAAACAACGTTGTGGTCATTCTCATCATGACCGATATCGGAGAAATGCTGCTTCACCGCAGCCATGATATCTATCGTCCTGAATGTCGTGCCGAGCATTTCGCACAGCTTTTCCGCGTTGGAGCGTGTGCGTGCCGTAGTGCCGAAGCAGGGCATGGTCACAGTGATTATATCGCTCATGGGGCGGTCAAGAAGTTTCATCGTTTCGACTGCTACAAGCAGCGCAAGGGTGGAATCAAGTCCGCCCGAGATTCCGATTATAAGCGTCTTTGCCCATGTATGGGAAACGCGTCTTGCAAGCGCGTGAGCCTGTATCGCGAGGATTTCGCGGCAGCGCTTTCCGATATCGCAGTCATCGGGAATAAAGGGATTTTTCGCAACATATCTCGAAAGCTCGGTCACAGTGGGCTGCATATCGAACTCAACGAAATTCATTGATTTTTCAGCAACGAAATCGGTATCCTTGCTGCGGTCGAGAGAAAGCGCCTGAACGTCTATCTCGCTTATAGTGAGCCCCGAGGAAAAAGCGCCGCTCTCGTTCAGTATATTGCCGTTTTCGGCTATGATATCATGGCCGCCGAAAACGAGGTCGCCTGTGCTCTCGCCCTCGCCGCATGACGCGTAGATATAGCCGCAAAGCGTTTTAGCGGATTGCATTCTGACAAGCTCACGGCGGTATTCAGCCTTTCCGACAGCCTCGTTGCTTGCGGAGAGGTTTCCGATAACAGTCGCACCGCCGAGTGCGAGCGTATTGCTGGGAGGAGCAACAGCCCACAGGTCCTCGCATATCTCAACACCGAAAACGAATTCGGGGAGCTGTCTGCACTTGAACAGAAGGTCAAGCCCGAACGGTACCTTTTCTCCGAAAAGCTCTATCTCGCGCAGTGCTTCAAATGCTGGCGCAAAGTTTCTGAGCTCATAAAACTCATTGCTGTTGGGGAGGTGCTTTTTTGGCACTACGCCGAGCACCTTACCGCCCTTTATCACAACGGCGCAGTTGTACAGCCTGCCCTCAAAGCGAACAGGGCAGCCCACTGCGACCAGCATATCAATGCCCTTTGTAGCGCAAGTGATGTCCTTCAGCGCGGACATCGCGCCGTCCAGCAGCGTCTGCTGATGGAACAGGTCGCCGCAGGTGTAGGCGGTGATACAAAGCTCGGGGAATATGAGCACCCTTACCTGCTCCTTATCCGCAGCCTCTATCAGCGATATGATGTCGTTTTTATTATACTCGCAGTCGGCTACTCTTACGTTCGGAGTTGCCGCAGCGCATTTTATAAATCCGTCAAGCATAGATGATCTCCTTTAAGCCTTTTTAATTTTGATCTTGAGTTTTTTGCCTATTCCTCTCGCAAGCCTGTCGCGAAGCTGCATTGGCGAGCCGCAGACGAACTGTGTCTTGTCGCAGATTATCGTGTCCATTGCCTTGTTGTTTTCGTCTTTCGGGAAGATATAGAAGCTGTGGCTGCACTCGTATGCGCCGCTGATGTTCTTGTAGGGGATATTTGTGACTACTGTCGTGCCCTCTTTTCTTGCTATCGCAGAGGTGCGCATTATCGCGTTTCCGTCCTCGTCTGTTTCGGGCTGTGTTTCGACGACCTCGCTTACGGACAGCACGATACCGTCGTCTGTGAAATCAGCGCCTATCAGCTTGCCGTAGGACTGCTCCATGGCATCAGCCTGCTTGTTGAAGTAGTGTATACGCATATTGTGCGGAAGTGTTGCCAATACAAGGAATATCAGCGCGAATATCACTATGAGATACCAGACGTTGCGCGGGTCGTCCATACCGAAGCCTACTGTGCACCATATCGCAGCCAGCATAAGCAGGAAGAACGCAGCCGCGCCGTAGTAGCACAGCGTCTGAAGCGGCTTTACGCGCATGAGATACAGAAAATCCGACAGCGAGCGTATACGCGCCATGGTACATTCCGTTTCGCATACCAGCTTATCGCTTTTGCCGCCCTCTTTTGCGGCGTTCATTTCGGCAAACATCTTGGTGAGCTTTGCTTCCTTGGATTCGGTTATTTCTTCTTTGGATTTCATCTTATTGAGATTCATAAAAAGTCCTTTCGAGATGTGGATATATCTATACACGATATAGTATACCACAAATCGCCAGGAATTGCAACGCGCACAGCAAAAAAATAGCTCACTGCGAAAATATATAAAATAATTCCACGCAAAACCGCACTGTATGTGCAAAACGCAGAGAAATTATTTCAAAACGGTTACAATTTGTTTACGAATGGTGACAAATGCCGCAAAACTGTTGACATTTCGGCAGTTTTCGGGTATATTGTTAAAGTATAGAATAAATATAGTTGCAATTGTAATTGTAGTTGTAATTGCAACTTAACAGAAAGGCGATACTGAAATGCTTAAGGAAACTTCGTTATGCATGGGCTGTATGTGCGACAAGACATACGACGGCCCCTGCAAGCTCTGCGGATACAGCGACGACGCTCCCTGTATACCCTCATATCTCAGACCGAAGACCTTCCTCAATGACCGTTATATCATCGGCAAGGTGCTGAGCTATAACGGCGAGGGCGCAGTCTATGTGGGATATGATACGGCGACAGGCACAAAGGTGGACATCAAGGAGTTTATGCCCGATACTCTCTGCTCCCGTAAGAAGGGCGAGGAGGAGATATCCGTAAACGCCGACATGATGCCTCTGTACAAGACCTACCTGTCGGAATTTATCGACCTCAACAAGACCCTGATGAAGTCGCGCGGAATGGCGCATCTTCAGATGGTGCTGGATATATTCTCCGAGAACAACACCGCTTATGCAGTGTATGAGCATATCAGCGGTATTCCGCTGTCTGCGTATCTTGCAAACTCCTCGGGTGAGCTTACATGGGAGCAGATAAAGGAGCTTTTCCCGCCCATATTCACAACGCTTTCCCTTGTTCATGCGGCAGGCGTTATCCACAGGGGCATAAGCCTTTCCACTATCTACGTTACAGACAAGCTGGAGCTTAAGCTTACAGGCTTTTCGATATCCGCGGCACGCACTACAAATACAGAGATAGCGTGCGAGGTATTTGCAGGGTATGCTGCCCCCGAGCAGTATACGTCAAATGACTGGAACGGCACATGGACGGACGTTTACGGCGTTGCTGCGGTGCTTTACCGCTGTCTTACAGGCTGCACTCCTACCGAAGCTATCGCAAGAACAGGCAGCAGCATGCTGGAGCCTATGATGATAAACCGCAATATCCCCTCTAACGTATCAAAGGCGATAATGCGCGGACTGAATGTTTCGACCGACGGCAGGATACGCACTGTAACGGAGTTTGTTGACAAGCTGTTTGAGCAGCCGAAGTATGTCGGTATCGACAGAAGCGGCGAAAAGCCTCTCACAAAGCAGCAGGCAAAGAAGCTCAAAAAGCAGAAGAAGGAGCGCGCGAAGACTATCGCGGTGCTGGTCATTGCAGGTCTTGTGATGATCGCATTCGTGATCGTGTTCATATGGTCTATGCAGAATCAGGGCGGCGGCAGCGGCGATACTATCGACGCGGCTACTTCAGAAGCAGCAGATGTTACTACCACAGCAACCACCACGAATAAGCCTGTCACAGAGCCGACAGAGCAGACGGCGGAGGCTTCCGTTCCCGTGCCCGATGCAAACATCTCACTGCCGAATTTCGTGAACAGACGCTATGAAAACTCTGTCAACCAGTACATGAACACCTTTACCTTCGTGGTAGAGGAATGGCAGTACAACGATGATTATCCCGACGGTATCATATTCGAACAGGATATCGAGGCAGGAACGATGGTTGCCGAGGGCACTGTCATTACCGTAAAGGTAAGTAAGGGCCCCGGTATCGTGGAGCTTCCCGATTATGAGGGAATGAACATTACCGAGTATATCTCGGAGCTTAACGAGCTGAACATCAAGTACAGGACCGAGAACGAAAAGACCAACGATGTACCGAGCGGCGAGATCGTGCGCTGCAGCAAGGACGTAGGCGCTCCCGTAAGCGTTGAGACCAGCGAGGAGATCGTTGTTTATATTGCTGTGAATTACGAAGAGGAGACAGCTGAGGCTGTCGGCACAGCGACGGTAGAAGCAGGCGAGACCGACCCTGCGACACAGGAAGCCGCCGAGACCACCGAGGAATGATAAGATGGAACTTGATTTAACAGAGATCAGAAAAGACATAGACGCCATTGACGAGCAGCTGCTGGAGCTTTTCAAGCAGCGTATGGAGCTTGCGGGCGGTGTTGCACGCTACAAGGCGGAAAACAATATGGTGGTATTTCAGGGCGACCGCGAGAAGGCTATCATTGACAAGGTAAAGGCAAATTCCCCCGAGGAGCTGAAAAAGAGCGCGGCATTCCTGTTCATGAATATAATGGATATCTCAAAATGCGCGCAGGCACAGGATATCACCCCCGACGAGCCTATACCTCATCTGCGCCGTCAGATGGAGCGCCCCTCCGTTGCGGTGCAGGGAGTTGAGGGCGCTTACGGCCATGCGGCTTATAATAAGCTCTTTACAAACGGCAACGCAAGCTTTTTCGCAAGCTTTGCCGAGGTGTTCGAGGCTGTGGAGAACGGCGATGTAGATTACGGAATACTGCCGATAGAAAACAGCACCGCAGGCGAGGTGACGGTAAATATGGAGCTTCTCGAAAAGCACCATGTCTACATAAACCGCACCACTACCGTTGAGTGCGCACACGTTCTCGCGGCAAAAAAGGGCGTCAAGGAGGAGGATATCCGTATTCTTTTCGGACACGAGCAGGCTATCCGCCAGTGCGAGCATTATATCGAGAACAGACGCGGGCTTACTGTTATCCCGTATCACAACAACGGCGCTGCGGCGCTTATGGTGTCCGAGAACCCCAGCAGCGAGCTTGGCTGTATCTGCTCCGAGGAATGCGCGGAGATGCACGGCCTTCAGATACTCCACAAGGGCATTGCGACCGACCCCAACAACGCCACACGCTTTATCTGTATCTCCAAAAATCTTGAGGTGTACGACGGCGCGGAAACTATTGCGGTATCGCTTTCTATCCCGAATATCGCGGGCTCGCTCTACCGTATGCTTACGAAGTTCGCCGTAAACGGCATAAACATGAGCAAGATACAGAGTAAGCCGCTTCCTGTTGATATCCGTCTGAAATTCCCCGAGGACCATATGTTCTATATCGAGTTCCCCGGAAACATCAACGACAGTTCAACAAGAAAGCTTTTGAAGAACTTTGAAACAGACTACAACTATTTCAAGCTTCACGGAAATTTCTGACCAAATTAACGGCGAGGTGCTTACCCCGCCGTTTGTGCTTATGAGAGGAGAACATAGCCTATGTTTTCTGCAATTATCCTTGCGGCAGGCAGCGCCTCGCGCATGGAGGGCATAAACAAGCAGCTTGCCGAGATAGACGGAGTGCCTGTATTCGTGATGAGCGCGCTTAAATTCAACGCTTCGGACATGGTGAGCGAGGTGATAATCGCCGCACCGCAAAGCGATGTACAGCAGTTTACGCAGCTTGCGAAAGCGCATGGTGTGACAAAGCTTAAATGCGTTGTTTCGGGCGGCAAAACAAGGGCGCTGTCGGTGAAGAATGCACTGTCATTCGTGTCTGATGAGTGCGACCATATCGCGATACATGACGGCGCAAGACCGCTTATCCCGACCGAGGATATCGACCGCGTGCTTAATGACGCGGTGGAACATGGTGCTGCGATAGCGGCAGCGCCTGCGACCGATACAGTAAAGGTGTCGCAGAACGGCTTTATTGCCGATACTCCCGACAGGAGCACGCTGTACTACGCGCAGACACCGCAGGCTTTTTCGAAGAAGCTGTATCTTGATTGCCTCCAAAGGCTCGGTGACGAGGCAGCCTCGCTCACTGATGACAGTGCGCTGATCGAGCGCTGTGGCGGCAGGGTGAAGCTGACCGAGATCACCTCATGCAACATGAAGATAACGCGCCCAGACGACCTTGCAGCGGCGGAAGCTATTTACAGGAACAGGAGAACGGAGCAGTGATAAGAGTAGGCAATGGCTATGACGTGCACAGACTTGTAGAGGGCAGAAGACTTGTCCTTTGCGGTGTTGAGATACCCTCGGAAAAGGGACTGCTCGGACACTCCGACGCTGATGTTGCGGCGCACGCGCTTATGGACGCGCTGCTTGGTGCGCTTGCAATGGGCGACATCGGGCTGATGTTCCCCGACAACGCGCCCGAGTACAAGGACGCAGACAGCATGATGCTGCTTATGGACGTTATCTCGCTGGTAACAGCGCGCGGCTACACGCTTTCAAACCTTGATATAACCATCATCGCGGAGCAGCCTAAGCTTGCGCCGTACATCGCATTCATGCGAGAAAATCTCGCTGTTGCGTTCAGCTGCGAGATAGACAGGATAAGCGTCAAGGCGACCACCGAGGAGGGTCTTGGCCTTGCAGGACAGGGAATAGGCGCACACGCAAGCGTGCTGCTGACGATGCAGTAAGAGAAAAGAGCATGAGCAAAGTAAAAAAAGCAGTTGTTATTACGGCTGTCGTATTGCTGATTATACCTGTGATCTTGACAGTCGTGATAACTGTTGTAAACGACAATACCGCAGCAGGCGTTGAAAGAGAGCTTGTATCGCTTCCGCTTCCCGAGAAAACGGTGTTCGTGGAGAGCTTATCCAAAGCAGGAAAGCTTGTGGGAAACGGCAACGGTATGCAGTATTACGGCGCTATGCTGATAACCTCGCAAATGCCGCTTGAAGGATTGCAAAGCTATTACAAACAGTATAATTGCGATGTTTTTATACAGAAAACAAGCAATATCGACAACCTTCGTGGCAATGTGAGCTTTAAAACCGATCTTGTTCCCGACAATGCTTACAGGGTGGAGCTGTGGGGCGAAAGTCCCTCATGGTTCTTTGCTGAATTTGATATAAGAGGACACTAAAATGCAAAAAATACTAGGCTATATCCGCCGCGCCTGTCAGGAATTCGACCTTATCGAGGACGGCGACCGTATCGCGGTGGGCGTTTCGGGCGGCAAGGACAGCCTTGTGCTGCTGGCAGGACTGGCGCACATGAGGCGGTTTTACGAGAAGAAATACGAGATAGTCGCGATAACGCTTGACCCGCGCTTCGGTAACGAGGACGGCGATTATTCCGCAGTGGAGAGGCTGTGCGAGAGCCTCGGCGTGGAGTTTCATCTGCTTCGCACCGATATCGCTGAAATAGTATTCGATATCCGTAAGGAGTCGAGCCCCTGCTCGCTGTGTGCAAAGATGCGCAGAGGTGCGCTGCATGACGCGGCGAAGCAGTTCGGCTGCAATAAAATTGCACTCGGTCACAACAACGATGACGCTATCGAAACGTTCATGATGAACCTGTTCAAGGAGGGCAGGATAGGCTGCTTTGCGCCGATATCCTACCTCTCGCGCAAGGATATCACGATGATAAGACCGCTGGTGTTCGCGCCCGAATACGCGGTGATGTCCTGTGCAAGACGCAATAATTTCGAGGTAGTAAAGTCGAAATGCCCCGCCGACAAGGCTACCACCCGCCAGACCACCAAGGAGATGCTGGCAAAGATGGAGCATGAGGACAAGGGCATAAAGCAACGTATTTTCGGAGCTATGCGAAAGGCGAACATCGACCGCTGGGGCTACAAGGAGGAAGAATGAAACGCCTGCTGTTTATCCTGTGGCAATGCACATGGGGAAGCGTTCAGAGCCTTGTGGGGGCGGTGCTGTTCCTGTGTTGTATCGGGAAGAAGCATTACATCTTTCATGGCGCGGTGATTACGGAATGGAACTGCGGCGGCAGCGTTTCGCTCGGGCAGTTCATATTCCTTTCAAAGGGCAGGGAGGACGTGCGCCCGCACGAGTTCGGGCACTCGATACAATCCCTCATCTTAGGGCCGCTGTACCTGCTTGTTATCGGGCTTCCCTCCATAATATGGGCAGGAGCTCCCGCGTGCAGAAATGTGCGCCGCAAGCGCAGGATATCGTACTACGATTTCTATACCGAGCGCTGGGCGAACAGGCTCGCGGAGAGGTTTAAGATAGTCTGAAAGCGTGACGCGGCGCTTACTGAAGCTCTCTGGGCTTTACTTCGCGCTGGTCTTCTCTCTGCGTGGTGTGCTGAGGAGTATTGCCACCGAGGTCTGTAAAGCTGGTGTGCTCCTTATGGGGATTGAACTTATCCGCGAGCTTTTTTACTTCCTCGGTGTGCTTGTCGTTCCACTCCCAGACGCGTTCAGCCTTGTGTGCGATGTCTATCTGCCTTTCGTATGTTTTCAGCTTCTCGTTGTAGTCGCTTATTTCTTTTTTCCAGCCAGCGGAAGCAAAAGAGAACAGATACTTGTACCATGCAGGCTTTTTGGGCGGGCGCAGCGCCTTTCTGGTGGTGTAGTCGTCAAGACCCTCACTTTCCTTGATACCGCTAAGCTGTCGCTGAAGCGCGTTTATGTTGTAAGCTATGGGCTTGTGCTCCTTGTCGGAGGTAACAGCGCATACCATAGGGCCCTTGCCGTGCAGGTTGTCCCATATCTTTAACGAGAGATCGTTCTGTATAAAGCGCGCGAGGTCCTTGTCGCTGTCACTGACCTTGGAGGAGGGTATCGGATAGGGCTTGCCGTCAATGGCGATGTTATCAAGTACGGTTCGTATCTGCGGGGTAGACAGCAGATTGTTGCCGTACATCTTATCCTTGCCGATAATTGCGGCGAAAACAGGGTGTGCGAAATGTCTGTACTGCGAAAGCGCGCCGTTTTCGCGAAGGTCGTTCTTTGGCAGCTCGAATTCTTCGAGGTCGGCGTTCGGGTCGAGGGTGTATTTCTGATGCAGCGCCTCATGGAACTCGCGGTGCTCGTTCGTGCTTTTTTCAAGCGCATCATTAGGGATAATCTTTACTGCATTGAGTTCATCTGTCAGTGGCATAATCAGGCTCCTTTCGCTATTTATTGTTTATACGCGGCAGCACAGGAAAACGTAACGCTGTCGGGATTTTGATGTTTTTGCAATTTTTTTTGAAAAAACTATTGACAAAGCGAGTTTTATGTGGTATAATCATATGCGTTGGATATCTGGGTGTGGCGCAGATTGGTAGCGCGCTACCTTGGGGTGGTAGAGGCCGCAGGTTCAAATCCTGTCACTCAGACCAATCAAAAGGCTTTGTTGTGCGAAACAGAGCCTTTTATTTTTTCCCGTTTGCTCACGAGCATCTAAAGACATCTAAAGGATTTTGGGTTTTTTCGTCTTAAAAATGGGAAGTTTAACTAATACTGATACCGTAGTTGATACAATCAGCTACGGTATTTTGTTTTTGCCGGAAGGAATTAAATTATTGCTGCGTGGTTGATGAAACTGATCTTGACTGAATGGGGCATTTTTATTTTTGATACGCAAATGAATAACACCCTTCGCCTTATTGGCGGAGGGTGTTTGTTGTATATATCATTCAAGTGCAAGGCGTCAGGAGACCGAAGAAGTTTGCTTTCCTATAAATTTAAGAAACTCGGGCATAGGCAACGGACGGGAGTAGTAATATCCCTGGATATAGTCGATCCTTGCGTCTGCCATTCCGTCTATCTCTGCCTTAGTTTCAATGCCCTCGGCAACCAGCTTAAGATCCATTCCGTGAGCCATACCTACGACCGCGTGCACTACCTGCTTTGCTTTTTCTGAACTGAAGAACGCCTTGCTCATATCGTAGTCAAGCTTTATGATTGATACGGGCATTTCCACAACATACATAAGGTTTGACTCGCCCTTTCCGAAGTCGTCCAATGAGAATGTAAAGCCGTATTCTATAAGCTTGTTCATGTTCTGAAGAAGTATATTGCGGGCAGTCACAGACGCTGTTTCGGTGATCTCGAGATTTATCTGACGGGGGTCTATGCCGTGCTTTTCGGTGATCTCTATAAGCCTGTCCGCAAGATCCTCTCTTTCGCACTGCACTACCGAAAGATTTATCTCCACATAGTGTATTCCTGCGTCTGCAACAACAGGATCCTTCAGGAAGATACACACCTTCTCAAATATCCTGTCGCCAAGTTCAACTATAAGACCGCTGTCCTCTGCCACAGGAATAAATACTCCGGGTGAAAGCATGTTTCCGTCTTGCTGGCGAATTCTTACCAACGCTTCGGCAGATGTAAAACGTTGCTCGTTATTGCTGAATATAGGCTGAAGGTAGACCTCAACTCTGTCTTCCTCAAGTGCCGCCACTATTTCCTGCTGTACAAGCTTTTTTTCTCTGTATTTGTTTATCATCTTCTCATCAGCAACGACTATTGCACCATCGGAATGCTTGTCCGATACAAAGCCCATAAAGCTCATAAACTCCTCGCGGTCAGAAAAGATCTGTCCTTCAGGTATTATCACTGACGCGAGCTTTTTTAAAGGGATATTCTTTTTAGTCAGCAATTCCACAGTCTGCTTTGCAAGCGCGGTCAGATCTATACCTGCGCCGCCGATAACAGTAAGGTCCGAGTTGACATTACGAAAAACGTAGATATCCTTTTGCTTTCCGAAAAGATCGACAAGCTCCAGCAATATCTCATCGGAGCGTGAACCAAGCTTTTCGTCCAGCACATCCGAAAGACCTATTTTCAATATCGTGAAATTGGTCTGTCTGATGTACAGGTGTTGTAGATACTCGCCCAGCGCGTAGGAGTTGAAGCAGCCGAGCTTTCTGTCGAGATTTGCCTCGGGATTTTCCATGATAACGAAGAGTATCAGAATGCCTACTGCCGTTGCAAAGCCGACAAGCAGGAGATTGTTGAACATAAACTGTATTCCTGCTGCTGCAAGCCAGATGCACATCCACAGGATAACAGCAAAGCTGCGTCGTTTGCTGAGCTTTTTGTTGAAGATACAAAGCAGCAGTATTCCGAGTATATAGAACACCGCAAAGCAATATACCAGCATTACCGACGGGCCATATGTATAGGAAGTGTCCTTGTTGAAATGTATGTTTATCGGCAGAGAGATCACTAAAAGGCTCTGAACGCCTGCTATAATATACAATAACCCCGTTCTTTTGCGGTGCTTTTCTTCTGAGTAAACATCAGTCAGTACATAGACCAACGCAAAGATCGCTTCCCACACAAGCGAAATGATATACAGCTTGCACACCAGCTTCACTGCCCAGAGTGGGAAAAGATCAATGTTCGAGATAAACACAAGCGAGGATATATCAAGCAGAAGATTTGCCATAGATATATACATCGCTCTCATAAAGACCTGCTCTGTATACAGATTGAGCGTCTTATGCGATTTATAGAAGATAAAAAGCATAAACAGGATTATTAGTCCATAGGTTTGTATTTGTATATTCATGAGTATTATCACCACTTATCAGGTTTGTATTGCATTGAATGTGCATTCACATACTGTCGTTTATGCAGGCACTTGTCTGTAAATGCTTGAATAAATTATAACATTACAGCAGGAATTAGTCAAGGAATAATTACACTTCAGCTACCCTTATCTTGAATTCAGGAGCGCATTTGCGTGATACCCGCACTGTTGCATTACCCACAAGCGCTGCAAGCAAGGTCCTGTCGTTGCCCGATGAATAACCCGTCACCTTGGTAAGATTGAGCAGGGCGGATTTTGAGACCCTCATAAATACATCTTTATCAAGCATCTCCTCCAACTGTGTAAGCGAGCCTCTGGCCTCGTATCTGCCCGACTTCATCACTGCCATGGTCTTTCTGCCATCTGTTTCGAAATACAGTACATTATCCACAGCGATCTTATGAAGTGCATCTTCTTTATAAACAAACAGCGTATTGAGATTGCGTTTGTCCTCTGCTGCGGAATGTTCACTATCGGGCTGTGTTGCCATTGCCGATATATCGCGAAGCTCCATGACCTCCAGGCTTATCGCAAGGCGCTTGATATATTCCTTAAGGATAAGATTATATGCGACAGGTTCGTTATAGCCGACTGCGATATGTCCATAGCATCGTCCTCTGAACACAATGGGCAGAACATGAAGATTATTCGGAAGCTCGTCCCTTGCACTGTGTGTCGGTATAATAGTGCTGCTGACAAAATCAGTGAAATTACCTGTTCCGACACTATCTGTCATGTATATGCATTGTGATGTTTTCTCGTCGGCCTTCAGATTGACGGCCATCATGCTTTTGTCTGCGATCAGATAATGCGTCTGTGCGATCACGTCAGAAAGCTGCACATGATCTGTGCAGGCAAGCAGCTTTTCATCAAGCTCACTGTTTGCATAGCAGATATCCTGGATGCTGCGATTTTCGTGCAGCTCAAGGCGCAGTCGCGTATCGATGTGCTGATTGCTTCCGCAGCCGCAGCTCATGCCCGTTATTACGTTTGCGCGCGGTCTATTGATCGTTGGTGGCTCCTCACCGGTTATGCGCGAATGCAGACACGCAGCTGTCAGTCTGCCGACATACTCGGCGTCGCAGGCACAGGTGGTAATGGAAATAATGCCGTTCTGTGAGCATGCAGCGGCACTGTAGCCCGCAACTATAATATCCTCAGGCACACGAATGCCGTATTTTGCAAGAGCCTTGATAAAGAAAAAAGCGATTATATCACTGTAACATACGACGGCATCAGGCTTTTCCACGATGCTGTACGCAATATCCTTCGCGAGTTTATCCGCACATTCGCGCCAGAACCCACCGTAGAACATATTGTCATCAGTGAAGCGGATACCATGCTTCTTCAGCGAGTTTACAAAACCCTTGTCGGTATTAGTCGGGAAATCGTGATATCCTCCCAGCAGATATAAAAGCTCGCAGCCGTGCTGCTCGATTATATGATCTGTAAGCTGTTCGATGTTTCTGCTGTGATCGCCTGTAAACACATCGGAAAAAACAGAGGAATTACCTATTATTGCAACGGGCTTGTGACACTTTTCGGCGATTTCCTTTTCCAGCTGCTTTGCGAGTGATTTGTGGGCAGAAAACGACTTCTCAAAAAACACGACGCCGTCATATCTGTCATAATCTATAAGATCGTATATGCTTTCCTCTCCGCCGCTTTTAAGCTGGTTGAGCAGCGGCATTGAAAACACCGTGGTAACATATCCCAAACGATTTGCCTGTTTTTCAAGACCGATCAGGTAGTCATCACGATAATCCTCTGTGATATCAGCCATCACAACACATAAATTCCCGTTTTTTTTCATATCATTACTCCTTATTTGTGGAATTTTGCACCGCGCGAATTTCACAATACAATTATATAGCTGTTTCGCATATTGTCAAGAACTGATCGGAACAAATGGTAACAGGTTTGCAATATAGCTGACATGCACACACAACTCGATATGTCATTTCATACGCGATCTGGCATAGATGGCATTTCATGCAAAAATACGGCATTTCATGCGCAAATATAACCGGTTGGACAGAATATCGACCAGTTAAACACAAGTTATTGAAATACATCGGGATTTGCAGTAGAATAACAGTATAAATAAAGTATCTTCCTGTTAAGGAAACTGCTGTTTCTCAGTGGGGAAAGGAATCATATGAAACAAACTGCCAAAAGATCACTGTCGCTTATCACAGCGATGCTGATGGTATTCAGCGTCTTTTTAGGAATGTCACCGTTTGCTCTTACAGCTTTTGCCGCTGAGGAACGTACTCCATTCGCCATCGACTATGACCCTAATGACGGCATGATAAAGTACGGTCACTCGGGCGAGATAGGTATGCGTCCCGAAAACGACACGAACAACAACTTCTACAAGCACGACAAGGTAGTTTACTTCCCTTCGGACATGATAACGCTGAGGGACGAGAACAACGACCTTGTGTTCCCCGACTATGATCCCGACGATCCCTACTACGATTATTCGGATATGCTCAACAAGGCGCTTGAGGTGGCACGTGCGGAGCACGACCCTCGCGATTCCACAAACTGCGCGCAGGTATTCGTTGAGGAAGGTGTGTATTATTTCAAAAAGTCCATCTACCTGTGGGGATATACGGATATCAACGGCGTTGCGGGAAAATCCGTTTTCGTTGTTGAGCCTAACCTCAAAGACGCCGATGGTAATCCTGTTGATGCAAACGGCTTCTTTACGAACAAAAACCTCTCCGAGACCTACTCATGGTATTTTGGCAACATCAGCGACCTTACGTTTGTTGTAAACGGCGCTCACGACTCGTTTAAGCCCACAAGCACCCCTGAGCAGATCCTGAATAATATCTGCAGCGATCAGGTAAATCCGCACGAAAGCTATTCGTTGTTCTACCGTGTCCGTATGGCTTACGGCGGACTGAGCAACCTTGCTGTTTCGGGCTTCCAGTGCTTCATGAGATGGACATTCACCGATATGCTTTCAAGAGTAAAGGATATCACCTGCGGTCCGTGTCGTATTGCACTTTACGGAGTGCAGACCAACGACGCTTTCTATTATGACAACTACTTCTACGGCGGTTACTATGTGAATGAGGACGGTTACGAACGTCTGCCGGTGTTTCAGCTGAACTTCAGCATGGGTACTACGCTGTTCTCCAATTCCTACATAGGAAACTTCTTGTTTACCCGTACAGGAGCAGGCTGCTGGTGTCCTCATGCGTCATACTCAAACCTGACGCTGGAACGTGTATATAACTTTGCTATCGATACAACGGTAGATTCAAACTCTGTCAGCGGATGTCTGTTCAAAGACTGCTCGTACAACGATATTGCGGAATATTTCGAGAGCATGAGCATCCAGCCTTATGATCACGAAACAAGATACTGGGACGCGACTCAGAAAAAGTGGATGTTCCCCGGCAAGGGATATATCATCCACGAGACCTACCTCAACGATTACCGTGCAGGTGGCAACCACCGCAACGGCACCTGTATCCCGATGATCAGACTTCACGGTGGCGGAACATTTTCGCAGAACAAGATCGAATGCGATTCTCTGGAATGGACTACCCTCGTGGAGCTCAACAACTCCGAATGGGTAGCAAGCTACAGTGGAAAGCGTACAGGCTCGCAGAACGTATACTTTACTGATAATGCATTCAAGATAAAGGACTGGAAATACGAGAACCTCATGATCGACGACTGGAAGCAAGGTCACCCCTACACAGAAGGCTGGGAGGACTACACGGTCGTTATATGGGGCGAAAAGGGCTGGAATAACTCCGACGGTACGCCTGCAATGGGAGGTATCGGAGTGCGTGGTGACAAGCCTGTAAGCTGGCTTGATGATGGTGTTTATATTTCACCCGAGTTCTGCCGCTATGTTGATCTCTCTGCATTTCTTGACCCCAATAAGGAGACCGCAGGCTATGCAGAGCTTGGCAAGGTAGGCGCAGACGAGCAGCAGCTGTGGAATATGGGACTTGAGCAGCGTTACAGCAAGGATCTCAATGATCCTAATATTGAAAAGGTTTATTTCGAGGAGGACTTCGGCGGCATGAGCTGGAACCCCGGCTCCAACTACGAAAAGCTGCAGTCTGCATTCGACTACGTTGCTACACATGTCGCGATACTCTACATCGACCCAGGTACATACTACACCGACAAGCCCATCGTGCTGCGCGGTGGTGCGACATACCGTGTGTTTTTCAATGGCACTATCCGCTCGCAGAGGACAGCCGACATGGACGGCAAGGGTATTTTCGTCATGAGCGCAGACGACAATGCACCCATCAACGGTTATTTCCTGAACACCAGCCTGTATATGCAGAACTGCAACGCTGGCGGCTTCTACAACGTAAACTTCGATAAGTTTGCTTTCACATTCTGGAGCGTTGCACGAGGCACAGGCTGCTTTGTCAACTGCCGCATCAATAACAGTGTAATGTCCGACGGATCTATACAGTACTGCGATTATGGCTTCTTCTATAAGACTGTTACCGACAATCTGCTTATCAAGAATGTTTACGGTACCGCAAGCACATGGGAAGAGGGTGCAGACGGCATCACTCCTGGCGACCTCAACTACCGCTACTTCATAAGCAACTCCGATTTCAAGAACTCCACATGGCGTGCCTGCTGGCTGGAGTTCGGCCAGTTCTCCAACGGCAAGAAGCTGCTGGGCGACGGCAACAGCGTTTATCGTGGTAACATCATCGACTACACATACAATTACAGCTTCGGAAAGAACGATGTGTTTGTCGGAAACACACTGACCCGTGGCGGCAGGGGCAGCATCGTAAACCACATGCTGAACTCCAACTTCCCCATTGATCTGCCCGATGCACTTACCGACAAGCCGATGGTTTTCTATCACATAAGCGACGGTCTGCGCCTTATCGGCAATGCGCAGCTTGGCACTATGACCTACGAAAGTAACTGTATACAGTTCGACAGCCCGACTATCAGATACGTGGACGATGAGGGTAATGAATATACCTCTATTTCGGACGCGCGTATCGCAGGAAATATGTTCAATACAGTGGACAGCGGCGACTATAAGGTAAACTACCCCATCACGCCATATGATGTCGCAGATGATATCGTTCTGCAGAACTGTAAGAACAACGAGTTCATGCTGCACACACTGTACTTCAATGATCAGGCTGACGATCCCGCGACAGCTCTCGATGAGACCATTACGGTCACAAAGAATGATGTCACAAGCTGGTCTCTTCCTCACCTCATCACCTATGTAAACGGCGAGAGGCTGGAGGTAAACTACCCCGCACAGCCCGAAAAGGATCTTGAGCAGGATACGACCGATCCCGATACACAGGACGATATCTTTGATGTACCCAACATCTGGATAACAAATGTAAGCAACACTGAGTTCCTGCTGTATGATTTCAAGGACAGAACTCCTGAGCAGAAAACCGCTCTTGAAGCGCTGTTCGATAGTTACATCGATGTTTCTACGGCATCGGTATACCTGAATTCGCGCTTCAACACAGCAATAATGCCGAATGAAATAACGGCGCGTGCATTATCTTACAGCGAGTTCAAGGCGCTCACCGCAGAGCAGAAGCTGGAGGTCATGACTCAGATACTGCATCATGAGATCGCACAAAGCCCTTCGGGCAACGATGCGTACTTCACTGATCAGTCGCGCGATGAGAATTATGGCGCACAGAACAATGCGAATCGTCCCACCTTTGCCCTTGCATTCGATGCTGATAAGATCTCGGGTGAGGCGCTTCAGGGCGTGACTGCAAGTGTCTACTACGACACTCATTACAGCACAGCATGGCAGGGCAAGCGCAACTTGATGTTTATCCTCTCTGAGGACGATGACTACTACTACGGCATCGCTCTCGGCTACGGCCAGATGAACTATGGCCTTATAACAGGCTCCTGCAAGATCCGCAAGGACTACATGGAATACTTTACCTCAGACGCTTCACACAGAAATTTCTGTCAGGCGCATTTTGAATACGGAGCAGAGTTCAATGCAGGAAACGCATGGCAGCTCTCCCATTACGATCCCTTCGGCAACATCACACGTCCCTACAACGGCGAGCAGCAGAAGACAGTTTTCGGTGACTACACGACCATTCCGATGTTCGAGGATATTGCTGACCTCGGCGGTTACGAGAGCCGTGTGCTCGGTTTCGATATCGTGTTCGAGTACAACGATGCTTACGATTCCGTTTCGGCTTATGCGACAGTTGACTTCTCAGAGATCGGTGTTGATACATCTGAGGATCCTGCGCTGAAGGCAACCACAAGAAAGGTATGGCTCGGAACATATGACCTTGAGGGCAGAGATAAGGTGTTCGGTATGTGGAGCGGTGACAGGCTGTGGATAGAAAGCGTACAGTTTGAATATGTTCCTGACGCTTTATCCCAGTGCGCACATAACTTCACAGAAACCATAACAAGAGAAGGCCACTGCACAAAGGACACTGTTGTGCGTCACACCTGCAGCTTATGCGGTTACGAGTATGAGGATACGATTGCAGCGAAGGGGCACTCCTTTGTTGATCGTATCAGAAATACAGACGGCAAGACCATCCGCCACTGCAGGATATGTGGTTTTGAATACGCAAGTGATTTTCTTCCCGAAAATCTGTGCGATCACGAATATACTATGACAGTGATCCAGGAGGATACCTGTCGTACTGAAGGTGCGGTAGTATATGAGTGTTCCGACTGTGGCGATGTTTACACAGAAAAGATAGACACTATCAAGCACAACTACACAACCAGAGTTATCTTTCCAACAAAGACAGAGCAGGGTTACACTCTGCACACCTGTACACATTGCGGAGATAATTATAAAGATAATTACACAAACTATACAGGCGGCAGTTCCAGCGGTTCCGGCGGCTCTAGTAGCTCCGGCGTATCAGGCGGCTCCGGTAGTTCCGACGGATCACATGATTCGGGTGGCTTTGTATCCAGCGGAGTTCCTTCAATAGACGGCGTGAACTACAACTGGTATCTGATTGCCACTATGATCGAAAAGCTGTCTCCCGACGAAAAGCTTACTGTTAAGCTGAATGGTTGCACCAATGTTCCATATTTTGTTTTTGAGGCTCTCGCAAAGTCTGAAGGTATCATCGATCTTGTCGAAGGTTCGCTTATCACGTGGCGCATCGACGGAGAGAATATAGATGAGGCGACAGACGCTTATCTAAATTCGACCTATCCCGTTAAGATGGATACATCCGCGCTGAACGGCAAGAAAGAACAGGTATTCCGCATTACAAGCGACACAAACGCTCCCACCGCTTTTGTATACACCTTTGGCAAGGACGATGCAGGATGTGTTGCAAGTGTATACAGGAAGAGCAGTGATGGAACGGCGGAGTTCATGGAACGCGTTAAAGTCAACGAGGACGGCACCGCAGCGTTCAACCTTTCTCAAAGCGGTGACTATGCGCTGATGATCAGCAACGCTCTGATAGGCGATGCTAATAACGACGGAATGCTCACCCCACGCGACTGCGCAATCATCCTGCGAGCATTTGTGGGGCTGGAATCCGTAATCGATTCTACGATACTGGATTATAACGGCGATGGAGTGATATCTCCGCGTGACGCCGCTGTAATGCTGTATGATCTGGTATACGATAAGGTGTGATTTGTCATAACAGGCTTCTCCTGGCAGATGACATGAACAGTGAAATCAGATGATACACTGCGTTTGTGTAGTGATTTTACGTCGGTGTTTGTGAAGTTGTATCGATCACCGCAATCTTTGCCAAGTAAAAGGCTTTGTTGTGCGAAACAGAGCCTTTTA
>JAZNWG010000224.1:0-2434 GCA_045593225.1 Oscillospiraceae bacterium | reverse complement strand
TTTGTCGGGGACGCCCGACGGCGAATTCCGCCTTTGGATATATCGCGATATGCGCATATCGCAAAACGGCGGAGCACATTTTGTAAATAACGTGATGTTTGTGTTTGTCCGTAGGGGCGGATTCAATATCCGCCCGAAAATGCATTATGCAAAACGCGCGGACGCATTATGCGCTTCGCGCAAAACGCTAGATTCCGCCGCTACAATCGTTTTTAAAATATAGCGTCAAATTCCAGTTTATCTCCCAACATAACACAAAACTCCCGCAGAGAAATCTCTGCGGGAGCATTTTGTTATTCAACAGGAATTATTATCTGCTTTTCGTTCTTGCCTGTGTTGATAACAGTCTTATAAACAGTGCCGTTTGCGGGGAGCTCTACCCTGCATTCGCCGCCGTTTTTAGAGAGTATCTCGCAGCTCACTATCTCGCCGTTCTTCCACTCGGCGCTCACTACAAAGCCGCCTCTTGCGCAAAGGCCCTTGAAATTGCCGTCCTTCCAGTCATCGGGCAGCGAGGGCAGCAGTCTGATAAAGCCCTCGTGGCTCTGAAGCAGCATTTCAGCTATACCTGCGGAAGCACCGAAGTTGCCGTCTATCTGGAACGGCGGGTGGAAATCCCACAGATTTACGAACGTGCAGCTAGAGAGAAGTCCGCGCAGCAGCTTGTAGGTGCGGTTGCCGTCGCCTGTACGCGCCCACAGATTTATCTTGTACGCTCTTGCCCAGCCTGTGGACTCGTCGCCGCGGTCATTCATAGTCGCAACAGCAGCGTCCATAAGCTCGGGACGGGAGCGGTTTATCTGCTTTCCGGGGTAAAGTCCCATAAGGTGGGAGATATGACGATGGTTCTTCTGTACCTTGGAGCTGTCAAAGTCGGGCTCGTCCTCCTCAAACCACTCCTTAAGAAGTCCTGTCTTGCTGACATGATAAGGCTTCAGCTTCGGCAGCATCTCGCGCACCTTGTCGCAAAGCTCCTTGTCTGTATCAAGCGCCTCAGCAGCCTGCAGAAAGTCGATGAACAGCTGCTCAATAAGGCTCTGCTCGTAGGTGTTACCGATAGTCGCAGGGCCGTGCTCGGGGCTGTAGGTCGGCGAGGACACCAGTCTGTCCTGCTTCTCATCGTATATCAGCCACTGTGTATAGAACCTCACGCTCTCGCGCATAATGGGGTATATCTTTTTTTCAAGATACTTCTTGTCGCCTGTGAACTCGTAGTGCTCCCAGATGTTCTGCATGAGCCACGCTACCGCCGCAGTAGACCAGCCCCAGTAGAAATCCCAGCCCGGTGCAGTCCAGCCAAACGGCGAGCACTGTGTATGCGCTGTCCAGCCGTTTTCGGGGTGCTCCTCATCAGATACGATGTTGTAATATTCCTTTGCGGTAACGCGGCCGGGCTCGCGCAGGGAATCAAGGAAATCCACCAGCGGCGGCACTGTTTCCGCCATATTTGTATTGTACGCGCCCCAGTAGTTCATCTGCAGATTTACATTGATGTGGTAATCGCAGCACCACGGGGGAATGTTGCTCTCGTTCCATACGCCCTGAAGGTTTGCAGGAAGCGAGCCCTCTCTTGACGAGGATATCAGCAGGTATCTGCCGTACTGGAAATACAGTGTCTCCAGCTTGTTCATAGCCGCACGCTCGCCGCGTCTGTATGCTTCGATAAGCCTGTCAGCGGGCAGGTCATCATATTCGCCGTTTATATCAAGCTCTACCCTGCCGAAGATAGTCGAATAGTCTGCAAGGTGCTCCTCATAATGCGCGTCCCAGCCAAGCCTGTAAGCCGCCTGGATTATCGGGATAGTAACTGTCGAAGGGTCTGCGTCGGTGCGGTAGTCGGGATATTTCATCTCGTAATCGGTCGCTGCGGTGAGATACAAAATAGCCTCTGTCGCGTCCTTTACCGCAAGTCTGCCGTTTACCGTCAGCACCTCGCCATCGGTCTGAATGAGCACCCTCGCGTCGAAGCGCATTCCATTATCCGCCACATAACCGCTGTAGCTGATAAGACCGTCCTCGTCCATATAAATATCACAGGGGTGAGTCTTTTCAAGACCCATTATAAACTCAAGCCTGCCCTTTTCGGACGCTGTGAATTTCATCGCTACAACACGCGCAGGATAGCTTGCAAATGCCTCACGGGTGTACTTCACGCCACCTATGCTAAATTCGCAGGAATACAGCGACTTGTCAAGGTCAAGCTGACGGCGGTAGTCTGTTGCCTGTCCGTTGGGCACATTGAAATCCAGAACCATGTCACACAGCAGCAGATAGCTTCCGAAATCGCCGTCACCCGTAAGCTCGGGCAGAGTCTCCAGCACCTTGTCATAGCTGCCGTTTTTCAGCTCCTCCTGTACCTGCTTTACATATTTATATTTATCACGCTTGTTGCCGCCGTAGTAGTAGGGGCGGTTCTCGCACGGGCCGCCTGCCC
>JAZNWG010000223.1:0-16503 GCA_045593225.1 Oscillospiraceae bacterium | reverse complement strand
CGACGGTATATAGACCTTGTTATTTGCCTCATCTATGATCGCACCCGACTGCGAAGCAAGCGAACTTTTAGTTGCCTTATTAAGCAGTGTGCCACTCACATTGTAGAACTTCATCTCCTCGCCCTCATCAAGCGAGGTTATAACGATATCATTACCCTTTACCTGCAGCGAAGCCTTGTCCTTTATCTCTTCTCTGATCATTGCGGCTGCCTCATCCGCCGTAGAGCCTTTCGGTATCACTACAGAATAGTCAGTGCTTCCGTTTTTGTCATCAAGTGTGAAAGAAAAGGATATATCCTTCTGTGAAGTACCAAGCAGCTTGAACTGTGTCAGTACCTCATCAAGGGTAAGTGTTGCAGGGTCGGTATCAGTTATCTTGCCTTCAGGGTTTCCCTCTTCCTTTACTCTTGTTGTCGTTCCGTTTACGATATCAACAGTAGCACCTGAATAGGTGATATATGTAGCGCTCTGCTGCGCAGATTTTGACTGCTCCTTGGTATAGGTCACGCCCTGCTGAGTAGAGCCTGAAGTTGATGTAACATTCGGACGCGATGATCCGGGAACATTTGATGACGATGTAACATAAGCGGTCTCCTTACCGCTTACTGTTGAAACACTGTCATAATAGCGCGAGCCTGCAATGAGTCTTTTGTACGCAGAGCAAGAGGAGTCGATAGCGATCTTTTCGACATCACTGCCGTTATTTCCTTCAGCATACAGCTTGATAGCATTTGATGTGTCGATGCTGAACTGAAGCTTGTCTGCAAGATCAGGATAATTATTGTCGATCTGATCGTTCATAGCCTGAACAAGCTCGGAGGTTGAAGAATAACTATCGGGAGGTATAACAATGTCTATCCTTTCGGTCGTCTTCTCAGAAGCAGGCGCCTGATTGTCATCTGATAGCGTTATATTAAACGAAAGTGTATTCTCGGTATCAGGGATATAAATAGGCGCAGTAAGCGGCTTGTACGCTGTGAATATCGCTCTCGTATAAGTAGAGGTTCCCTGCGAGGGAGCAACCTTTACCAGCGTAGCAGCATCAAACAGATCGTATACCATGTAAGGGCTGGGAACATCAGATGTGTCAAGCTTAACACTGCACTTGTTTCCGTACTGATTGGACTCAATATTAAGTCCGCCCTTTGTATTGAGCGTCACAGTGAAAGGCAGACCCGCGTCGTCTATCTGCCTCTGGATCGTGTTTACAAGATCCATGGGCGAGGCATAGGTCTTTAAATTCTCGCCATCTGCAAGAAGATCGATACGCAGCTTTGTGCTCTTCGCAGACGCGTCATCGCCGTACCACTTAAGATCCAGCACAAAATAATCATTTCTGCCGCGTTCTATCTCAAGGGTATCAGGAATACGCTTTGTTCCCGCAAGCACAGCCTGTGAATTGTCGATATAACCATACTTACAGATATCATAGATAGGCGAATCTATGCCGTCGATCTCAATAAAGTTGCCTGCAAGGCCTGTTATAGTGCTGTCACTGGAAAGTCCTATGATCTTATCGCCGTTGTCATTCTCACATTCTACAGCCTTGATATTACCGGGTATACCGCTGCCTGCAATTTTGCTGTTGATGGCATCGATAAGCTCACTGCAAGTATAGTTACCAGGGTCAAGCGTAAAGGTATGAAGTGTGTCATCGGTGTTTCCGACGCGGAAAGAAAAGGTATCATTCTTACCCGCAAGCACCTCTAATCTGGTAGTTTCCTGACGGAAAAATGTTACGCCAAGAAGAAAACCGTCAGACGAGCCAATAACGGTATTATAAAAAAGCGATGATGCGTTGCCGCTGATATAGTCTAACGAGCCACCCTCTGTCTGCATGGTAAGCTGATTGGAAGTATTAACGCCAATGATAAGCTCAGGCGCATTATCAAACAGATCGGTATCGATAAGGTCAGCAAGCTCCTCAACAGAATATGTTCCCCTCGGGATATTTACTGTATATTCCTTCTGTGTGCCGTCGATAGTATATCCGAGTACAAGCGTATCGTTCTTTGCATTGATCCTTACAGGCTTATTGTGCTTTACATCGCCCTCGTTCATCTCAAAGGCAGAGAGGTGCTTTTCAAAAAGCGGTACTCCGTTAAAATCCGCTGTTCCTGTGAGCTGGTCGATCTCATCAAGTATCTGCTGATACTCAAGATCCATAGCATCACGATCAAGATCATCGTAAGTGCCGTTACAAGACTCGACTGCAAGCTCCTTCAGGCGCTGAAGCATATTGTGTATCTCCTGGGAGGCACCTTCCACAGTACGTACATAGTTGATGCCATCATCTATATTGCGAAGGCCCTGTCTGAGGCTTCTTCTTATAGAGCGAAGCTTTTCAGACACAGCGAGGCCTGCCGCATCATCTGCAGCACGGTTTATCCTGTAACCCGAGGAGAGACGCTCTGACGCCTTTTTTTGCTTTTTGTTGGTGCTCAACTGATTATCGATAACAAATTGAGTTGTGCTCATATGCCGAATTACCAGTCCCATTTATATCACCCCTGAGAGAATATACTATATCAATATAATTATACTATAAAAGGCATTAAAACACAAGTGTCCGCGAGCAGATTTGGCATTTTCTACAAAACAGGCGTTCTGTTTTGCATATATAGACAAACTCCCCTGCTTTAACAGGGGAGTTATTATATTACCAATCAAGCTCGTCAAGCGTTATTACATATTCGCTGAGATACGCCTTTTTGAGTATCTCCTTCTCGGTAAACTTCTCGCTGTAGCTGCTTCCGCTAAGAACGAAATCGCCACACCAGGTATTAAACCATGCCCACATCGCATTGATCTCAACAGCCTGATCTATATCGAATATACAGCCATTTTCAGTGAGTGCAACTATCTTATTAGTGCTGCTGTATTCGGTCGCCTGTGTAAAACGTGCAGTCTGAGGCGAATATACACGCTCGCCGGGATAGATATCCTCGCCAATAATATCAACATAATCGTCACCGGGATACCACTCACCGTTCTGTCCGTTGAATACCCATATCAGATTGTTACATTCATACTCGTAAGTAAGCTGCTCATAAAGGTATATCCACAGCTTTTTGAATGCATCGGCTCCCTGGGCGCCCCACCAGAACCAGCCGCCCGACGCCTCATGCAGAGGTCTCCAGAGCACGGGTACTCCTGCATTATCAAGTCGCTTGAGCTGCTTTGCTATCTCTGCTATATCACGATCCAGCGCAGCCTTGCCTGCTGCGTCATTGCCGTTCATGACCGCAGAAATATCAAAGGTGCTGTTTCTGGTATAAAAGCCGCCCCACCAGCGTGGGCTTCCGTTATCGCTGTCATTTCCGTCCTTGAGGTACTCGGTAGGAGCGTTCCAGTGCCAACAGAAGCTGACGATGCCGCCATGCTCGCTGAAATCGATAGCAGTCTCGATAGCATGGGAACGCGCCCCCAGCTCCGTTCTGGAGGGAGTATAGTCCATCATATCAAGCCCGAGGATAGCGGGATATTTTCCTGTGACATTGTGGATAGCGGCAAACTCTCTGCCGCTGAGACCGTCATCACAGACCTGTCCCGAAAGCACATATTCGCCATAGCAATCACAAAGATAGTTAAACAGATCCTGTGTGCGCTTGTTTGCATTTTCATTGACAAGCTTGTTGCTTACGTTATAGATCGCATCGTCGATGCCCTCAGACTGTTCTACCTTAATGCAATCCAGCTGTATCCAGCCCCAGGATTTTGTTATCCTCAGATCGTGAGTACCTTTTGAAAGGCTTACAGCGGGTATGATGCTGTTTGTAAGCTTCTCGCTCTCACTGGTAAACATACCGATATGCGAGCCGTCAATGTAAGCGTTATTCTCTTTATACGAGCCTATACCCGATGACACGAATGTTATATCGTAAGCTCCGCTTACAGGAATATCAATGGTAAAGCTTAAGTAATCGGAGTCTCCCTCAAAGCGCTCTACTGCTTTTCCGCCGGAACACGAGGAATTATTCGCAACAGACAGACCTCCGTGAAGCTTTGCGTCCTCTGCTTCATATACCTTTGCAGAAACTACAGGCTTCGGTTCATTCTCCTTCGGTGCGGTCGTCGTAGGTGCAACTGTTGTGGCAGTCGTTGACACCGCGGTTGTTGTTATGACTGTTGTAGTTGTCCCAGTCGTATCCACAGGTTTTGTTGCAGCAGAGGTTACAGCTGTAGTAGTTTCCTCAGGAACTGCAGTAGTTGTTCCGGATGTAACAGCAGAGGTCTCAAAAGGCTCGGCGGTTATTTCCTTTGCTGTTGTCGTCTGAGCAGTTGTTGCTGTAGGCTCTTCCCCGCTTTCAGCAGGTACAGATGCCGTAGTCTGCTCTTGCGCGGAAGCAATAGTTGACTGGTTGGTTGACGATGATGTGGCTTCGGTTACAGTCGAAGCTTTGCTGTCTGATGCGCAGGCAGTAACCGATAACAGCAGCATTGCCGCGCAGAATAAGGATACTAAACGTTTTTTCATAAATACACCGCCTTTTCAGCTTTTTATCATTATACTTCATTTCTGTATAAATTGCAATACCTGAAACAAAAACAACGACCCATCTGTAGATGGATCGTCGTTAATATCATAAATTATGTAAAGCTCCAGCTGTCAATACAGATATCCTTTGAGGTTATCATAAAGTAAAGGTCATGTGTGCCACTGAGCTTTTCGGAAAGCTCGTTGCAGACACCCTTGTACTCACTGTTCTCAAATTCAATATAAGCGACAGGAGAATTTGCCATATCGTCCGCTCTTACCTCTACCCTGCCGCTGCCCTTTACAACTGCAGAGAACACATCAGCGCCGCTCTCGCCGAAATCAACTCCCTTTACATATATCCAAGCACCGTCCTCGTCAGCTTTGGCAGACTTAACCAGCGAGCCATCGTATTCATAGCCTATACCGCCACTTGTGAACAACGTCTCTCCCTGATTTTCTGCGTAAGGATCAAAATATTTTATCTGCGATACGCCTTCGGCTGTTGAGCCTGTTTTGGTTATCTCAAGTGCTTCCTCGTCCACCTGTATCTCCACAACTCCAAGGCTTCTGAAGCCGCCTTGTGTTTCCATCATGGACTGACGGAGCATATTATGATGGAACATATAATACTTGCCCATGTATTTATGGAGATGCGAGTGATTGTTACAATAATCCAGTCCGCTTTCACCCGGGTTGTAGAAGTAATCGCCCTGATACTCCCAGCTATCACTCACAAGAGGTGTTTTTGATGTCATATAAGCCATACTGCAGGTCGTAGGCTTTGGAATACCCTCAAACTCCCACTTTGTACGGCTATCCCAGCTCGTGTTGTAGGTATAGATATACGTTCCGTTGATGTAATTGAGCTCGCTTGCTTCAAAGAAGTAAGGTGCAGGGATCTCAACAAAATCACTGTTAAAAGACATCATATCCTCGCCGAGCTGAACTATTCTTGTAACACCAGGCATGTAGTTAGAGCCGCCGGGAGCCTTTCCTCCACCAAAGCTTAACCAGCCTACACCGTTTTCATCAATACATACTCCGGGGTCAAATGGGTTGGGGCAGTTTGTAAGACCAGGTGTGGCGGTAGAAACAAGCGGCTCACCAAGAGGATCTGTCCAAGGGCCGCAGGGGTGGGTCGCGGTAAGAACACCTACGCCGCAGCCGTTATTGGAGAAATACAGATAGAAATGAGTAAGCCCGTCCTCCTCGACCCTTGAGGTGATGGAAGGCGCCCACGAGCTTATTATCCATGGTGCAATAGCTCCTGTATCTATCTTTCCGTGATAGGTCCAGTTCACCATATCATCAGTAGAAAAAACGACAAAGGACTTGATAGACTCGTATGTATTACTTCCGTCATCGCCTACCGTGTCATACTGCTGATGGTCATTTGTGCCGTAAACGTACAATCTTCCCTCATACTCTACTGCAGTGGGGTCTGCGCAAAATATATTGGGCGAGATGGGATTTGCGTTCTGTTCAGTTTTATAAAACTTATTGCTGACCTGTGTAAGCGTTATTCCGTTATCCATAGATCTGATATACCCTTCTGAGATTTTCTGCTCAAGCTTTGTTTCAGCTTCAGTTGGCTGCTTCGCACAGCCCGAGAGCAAAACAAAAGACGCAAGCACAACAGATAATAGCTTTTTCATGACGATACTCCTTCCCGTTTCCTTATGATCTTATTATATCAGCAGCAACGGGATATAACAATGCCTAACCATGCATATTCAGGTGACATTTTGTGCTTATACTCTGTTTCTGTATTCAGTCGGCGTCATGTACAGCTTAGCTTTAAACTGGCGCATAAAGCTGTATTCATTTGAATATCCGCATTTCTCTGCGATATCTTTTATGCACAGATCAGTAGAGCGCAAAAGGCGCTTGGCTCTGCCGAGTCTGCTTTCAATGACATCATTTATAACGCTTACGCCAAAGAGCTTTTTATACAGGTGCTGAAAGCCTGAACGGCTCATACCTGCCAGCTCCGCAAGCCCGTTGATGTCTGGTATCTCCTCGGGTTCAGCATATATCTTATTGCGCAGACAGAACATATTATTATATCTGTCCGAGCCGCTCTTTGAGCGCGCAAGCGAGAGCATAGAGATATCCCGACTGAGCTTGAGCATCAGGATATCAAGATAATGCTGCAATATCTCATCGTTATACCGATCACTGGAATAAAATTCGTATGCTATGGTCCGGATAAGCTGAGAAAGCTCCTCGAAATTCATCAGTGGCAGTATCGTATCACAGGGTATGCCGAGTTCTTGCAGCTTTTTCTCATCGCCGTCATCAAGGTTGAAAAACAGCCAGTCGTCAGTATATACCTCGCCGTCGGCGTAATATCTGTAAGGTGTTGAAGGCGAAAACAGCACAAAAGAGTTTTTCGCTACACTCTGCTCCGTACCGTCAATCTCAAATATCGACGGCTCTTTAATGAAAAGCAGCAGATAGCAGCCTGTACCATCAGGTCTTTCCATAACGAATTTTTCTCTGTGCTCATAGTTATAGCCGACAGCGCCGACGCGCATATCATCACCACCTTTGTTTTATTCCATACGGATATTCAGCTTCATAGAAAGCTTCGGCAGCGGCAGACGGTACTTCTCCGCGAGCTGAGGTCCACAGGCGTTGGAGCCGACACCAGCCATAGCGCTGTCGACGCAGATGACGTTATCCTCGCATTTCTGAAGTTCGAAATTATGCCGCTTTCCCGAAAGCTCCTCCTGTGTGTATTCGGAAGCATTGAACGAGAATGTATTTTCAGCGGTAAAGGTGACCTTTACTTCGTTGTTTCCAACGCTCATGTGTCTGCAGCCCCAGTGCGAGGAATTCTCCTGAGGTCTGATATAATCCTCGTGCATCTGTGCTATTTCAGCCGAGAAATTGCCGATATAGCTTGCCTGGTGCTTGTCGATGTAGCTCTCATAAGGACCATAGCCGTAATAATCCACACTTCCGAAGCATTTCGGCACAAAAAGTCTTACTCCGAAGCGCGGCAGGAATTCGACCTTATGTGTAGTCTCAATATCACAGCTTATCTCAAGACCGTTTCCTGTGATAGTATATCGCACATCTGCATAAGCAAAGGGGTGGTACATATTCCAGCCAAATGACTGCTTTACAATGATCTCAACACCGTTTTCAACCTCGCTGACCTCTGTGGAATACACCTTTGTGTCATAGTCATGCAGGTGCAGCCTGTACCAGTCGCCGCGCATTGTATCATTATCAACAGGCGCGCGGAAGAAATTGAACTTCATCGGCCTTGTAATAACATCAGTTCCGTTACGCTGCATTTTATCAAAGGTAGCGTTACGCTTATTAAACAGATAGAAAGACTTTCCGCATGTGATCTTTACGCACAGCGGCTCATCAGTGTAGGAAACAGCTTCTGAAAGAACAGGCTTTTCTTCTGCCCTATCGCAAAGCTGCAGCTGATCGAAGCAGACCTCGTAGCCCTTATCGCACCATGCGTGCGCATTCTTTGCGGTAAAGACGAAGCGGATAAACACTTCTTTATCAAAGCTCTGCGCGGCTTCAGGGACATCGACAACACAAGTGCCCATAGGCTCGCACGAGAAGCTGAACTCGCCTGTTGCGATAACACCGCCATCACAGGTGATCTCATATCTGCCATCAAGATACTTTCCGACATTTTCGAAAGCGAGCATATTGCTTATCACAAAACTGCCTGCGGTATCACCCTTAGCTACGCGCACAGGGCGGAACACCTGCTTTGCTTCAAGCAGACCTGTATGCGGAGTTCTGTCAGGATAGCACAGTGCGTCCATGCAGAAATTGCCGTCATTGTGACGCTCACCGAAGTCGCCGCCGTAGCCGTACTTCACTCTGCCGTCATCTGTTATACCGATCGGAAGCGCATGGTCTGCCCACTCACAGATAAGTCCGCCACAAAGTCTGTCGCTGGACATGAATATTTTGTGATAATCCTCAAGATCACCGGGGCCGTTGCCCATAGCATGACAATACTCGCACAGGATAAACGGGCGCTTTTCGTCCTCACGCTGCAGAAATTTCATGATATCCTCCGGTGAGGTATACATCTCAGAAACAACGTCAAGCACGTCATCAGAGGTATCATCAAGCTTGTGAGTGCTCTCGTAATGCACTAGACGAGTATCATCGTAAGCCCTGATGTACTCCGCAGCAGCGCGCAGATTTGTGCCATATCCGCTCTCGTTTCCGAGTGACCAGAAAATAACACTCGGGCGGTTGATATCCCTCGAAGCAAGCAGTCTTGCGCGGTCAACAATGGCTTTTCTGAAGCGCTCATCACTCGCGAGAAGCGCAATTCCGTTGTAGCCGTTTATCCATGTCCATTTAAGATCATTGTAGGCATCTACGCAGCCATGCATTTCAAGATCTGCCTCGTCAATAACGTACAGGCCAAGCTCGTCACAGAGCTGGTAGAATACAGGCGAATTCGGATAATGTGAGGTCCTCACTGCATTGATATTGTGCGCTTTCATAAGAAGCAGGTCCTTGCGCATCTGCTCTACGCTGGCATAATAGCCGCTTTCAGGATAGCTGTCATGCCTGTTCACACCGCGTATCTTGATGTGTCTGCCATTGACCTTAAGCACACCATTATCAATGCAAACGCTACGGAATCCGACACGCTCGCCGATAAGCTCGGTCTCGGTCTCAAGTATGAGCGTGTAGAGATACGGACTTTCAGCGTTCCACAGAACTATGTCGTCAACTATGGTCTCAAATGGTGTTTCCTCGGAAGCGTCACCCTCTGAAAGAAGCTTTTCGCCGTCATAAAGTCTGATCTTAGCATCCGCACCCTTAACGGAAATACTAAGCTTTCCGCTTGCATCGGCTGTTACGCGATAGCTTTCAAGCCTTTCGGCAGGACGCGAAAGAACATATACATCGCGGAAGATTCCCGACAGGCGGAATTTATCCTGATCCTCAAGATAAGTACCGTCGCACCACTTCAGAACAGCGACTGTTATGGTATTGTCGCCCTCTGCGAGGTAATCGGTAATATCAATCTCTGCCGTAGCATGTGCTACCTGCGAATAGCCAGCAAATCTGCCGTTTATGTAAAGATAGAAGCTGCTGTCAACGCCCTCAAAGCAGAGAAGCTTTCTCATGCCGTCAGGAGTATAGCTGTAATTCCTGCTGTATATACCTACCGGAATATCATCAGGTACATAAGGCGGATCATAAGGGATAGGATAAACGACATTTGTATACTGCGCCCTATCGTAGCCGTGAAGCTGCCAGTTGGACGGTACAGGGATCGTTTTTTCTGCCTTTATCGCAGGAAAATCGTCCTCAAGGTCAATTATACTGTCAAAATACCTGAAGCCCCAATCACCGTTGAGCAGCTCAAAAAAGCACGAGTTCTCTCTGTTACCTAAAGGCTTCTGGTCTTTGCCGAACGGGATAAAATAGCAATGCTCTGCGAGCGTGCCAATATGCAGAGTATTCGGGTCCTCGTGAAATACCATTTCACTTTTAGCAGAGCCGGCCTTTGAGATATTATAAATGTTCATTGTTGATCCTCCTTTAAGAAATCAAATGAAAATTATTTTTTCCTTGAATATAATATAGACCCGATTGACATAAAAGTCAATATATGATATTATTAAAATATAACAATATGAACATCAGAGGAAATAATTATGTATTTTTATGATTTTCCCATCATTCGCACAGAAAGCAACCTTCCGATATACCTTACCAGTGTCGGACTGCACGACTGTCAGCCTCATCTTCTGCGAAAAGAGGGCTACAACTATCCGCAGATACTTTACTGCACCAAGGGCAGCGGAACTCTTAAGTTTGGAAACGAAAATATACATATACCGCCTATGACAGCTATATTTCTCCCTGCGGAATTCCCACACGAATACTACCCCAACGAGGATATCTGGGATATCCACTGGATAGCGCCGTCAGGGTTTGCGATAGATAATGTTCTTGCTCAGTTCGGGCTGACAGAGCCATCGATTTTCCAGCTATCGGATATCAGTCTGCTGGAGCATTTCTTCAGACGCATGCACGAATCACTGATGAGCGACAGTATTTTCGGCAATTACAGAGCCTCGGGGTATCTGTACGATTTTCTCATTGAGTTTTACAGGATAACATCTGCAAAAGCAACCGCGGGTTCACCGAACTCGATAATCACAAAAGCCGTAGACTACATCAACAACAATTATACAGAATCAATAACGCTCGAACAGCTTTGCGAGGTGACCGAAGTATCAAAGCAGCACCTGTGCAGACTGTTTCAGTCTGTTCTCAACGCACGCCCCATGGAATACATTGCCAAAAGGCGCATACAGGTAGCAAAAGAGCTGCTCTCGCACAGCAAGCTGTCTGTCGAGGATATAGCCGAGCAGACAGGCTTCTGTTCGGGAAGTTATTTCTGCAAGCTGTTCAGACGCTATGAGGGGATCACTCCTACGCAGTTCAGAAAAACATAAAAAAGCGGAATTCCGAAAAGAATTCCGCTTTTATTTATTCATCTAGCTCGTGGAAAAGCCTGTATTTCAGGGCTTCAACGATGTCAACATAACCGAATACAGGCGTTGCACCATCACGAAGATACGGCACTACTCCTGTACAGGAGCGCGAAAAGATATCGTAAGGCGGCAGGCAGAACAGCTCTCTGCCCTGCTGAATCGTATGCTCGGCAGTAAGCAGGCTTCCGCTGCGCTCGGGAGCCTCAACTACAAAAGTACCGTGCGAAAGTCCCGAAATTATACGATTGCGATGTCTGAAATACTCGGGATCAACAGAGGTATGCGGTGGAAGCTCAGAGATAATCGCACCACCGCTTCTGATGATATTCTGCTTTAAGCCACGGCTTGCAGCAGGATAATCCACAAGACTTCCGCACGCAAGCACACCGATAGTCTTTGCGCCCTTTTCAAGCGCACTCTCATGCGCAGCGGTATCAATCCCTACGGCAAGACCGCTGACTAATGTCATTCCAAGCGCTGCAAGCTCGGTACATATCTGCTTTGCTGCCGTTACGCCGTAGCGGCTAGGATCGCGCGTACCTACTACAGCAAGCGTCGTCTGCTCGGAAAGCCCTTCAAGGCTGCCCTGAACGAACAGCACAACAGGCGGAATGTAGATATCTCTCAGAAGCGACGGGTATTCCTCGTCCTCAAAAGTAATAATACGGATATTATTGCTTTCGCACTCCGCAATTATGGAGTTGACCTCACGGGAGCGAATTTTTGACGCACGTTCACGCTCATCTTCGGTGAGCATATCGCACTTGCCGTCACGCACTGCCTCGGCAGCAGTTTTTACATCGCCGTACTGCTCCACAAGCTTCATCGTACGCTCATTATGCGGTAGCATTACAAGCAACAGCCACAGCCATATCTCCTTGTTCACCTTAATCACTCCTGTCAAAGCTTTCTGCAATAAATGCGACTTTCCTCGTTATAGATATCAATGCGTGTTTCAATATACGAAAATCCGTACTTTTCGTACAATCCGACATGATCGGTAGCTATGTACACCTGTTCATGTCCCTGCGCTTTCGCGTGCATGCAGGCTTCCTCGATAAGCATGCCGCTGTAGCGGTGACCTCTGTACTCGGGAGTGGTAAAAACAAAGCCTATCCATGGATAAAGACTATCGTCATCAATGCAATCCCTGTGTGAAAGCGTTACGAAAGAAACAAGCCTGTCCCCGTCTGCGATCATAAGAAGCTTACCACCCTCACCGAGCGTTTTGAAAAAACGCCGCTGTTCAAGAAGTTCCGAAAGGAATCTGGCGGCACCCCAATCACACACTTTTATCTTTTCTATCCATGGCAATTGCTCTGATTCATCGAAAAAATCAAATATTCTCATCATTTACCCTCTGGTCCATATTGAACACAAGCTGCCATGCGTCATTTTCATATACCCATGTTGATGTCACATGAAACAGACCTGCAAGATCAGCGTTCTCGGTGCAGTCGGCATTGATCCTTATAAGATAATGCACCTGAATGACATCGTGACTTTCAAGTACTGTTTCAAAGCACGATATCTCATACTCCGAGATACCAAAGTCCTCGATGATCTCAGCGTACTGTGCTCCTGTACAGCGAAATCCGCCGCAGACCATTACAGCATCGGCTCTGACAATCTCAGAAAAAGCAGCCTTGTTACGCGTGAGCGCTGCCTGCCACATACGCTCCTCATACTCTGCAATATGTATTTTCATCGTTTCACCTCGAACTACAGCATCTTTATTTGTCTTATTATAGCAAATGCGCGTAACGATGTCAAGTTGACGATGAAAAATTACACATTTTTCTTCGTCAATATGCACATAAAGCGTACTTTTATATTGACAAATTACAGGCAATATGTTATATTATAAATATGTATAACTATACTGATTCAAGTAATCAGGGAAAGTTGAGGTCTTCATTATGATCAACGGCAGAAAGATCATAGGCGTGTGTATTACACGTGCGCACTCCACAAGCCGCAGTGATTTCCTGAACAGGCTTCACCATATTGCTCTGAAAAATGATTACAAAACTATTATCTTCAACAGCTTTGTGGATTTTTATAATAACGACGCTTTTGATGAGGGTGCAAGTGCGGTCTATGAGCTCATCAATTATGACACCATTGACGTTCTTGTTATTCATAACGACAGCTTCCATAACAAAAATATTATTGATGATATAATTACAAAAGCAAAAGCTAACAATGTTCCCGTTATCATCATTAACGGCGAACACGAAGGTTGCTGGACTATTTATGATGACTATGATGACGCTTTTGTTGCGCTTATGGCTCATGTTATTATGGATCACAATGTCAGCGACACCTTCTTCATCGCAGGAAACCGAGAGGCCGATCCTGTATCCGAGAGACGCATAAGCTGCTACAAGAAAGCTCTGGAGCACTGCGGGCTTCCTTTTGACGAGAACAAAGTCGACTATGGCGAATACTGGAGCCTCCCTACAAAGCAGATCGTTTCTTCGCTTATCCTCGAGAACAGGCCTCCTGAAGCTATTTTCTGTGCAAATGACCAGATGGCTTTTGCTGTTTGCGAGGAGCTTAAAAAGCATGGTTACAGCGTCCCTGAGGATGTTATCGTAACAGGCTTTGACGGCATTCCCGAATCCAAGCATTTCACACCACAGCTTTCTACTTGTTGCGAAAACCTCGAGAATATCGCTCAGCTGACGGTAGATGTTATAAACAGGAGCTTTGCAGGAGAAAAGCCTCAGACTGTACCGAATAAATTTACTCCACGAATCTCGGAATCTTGTGGCTGTACGAAACTCTGCAACGATGATTTCCGTTCTGTTGCAGCCGATCTTCATAAAACGATCCATGAAATGGAAGATCACGAGGACTTTGAATACACTTGTCTCGACCGGATGTTGAAAATAAACGAATTCAACGAGATCTACGACAACCTTGCAGAGTGTATGCTGGAAAATTCGTATGTATGCCTCAACTCTGATTTTGTGGCATCCATGCTTGAAAGCAAGGGCGAAGGCAACCACAACCCATTTTCCGATGAGCTTGTTGTAATCCCCTCGAAACACACCATGGTCGAAGAATGCAAAGGCAATATGATGCTTGCTGATATCGTTCCTTATGTTGACAAATGGATTAATGACAATACCGCCTACATTATCACCTCTGTTTACAACGGAAACGAAGTATGCGGCTATTTTGCAGCAAAAACCAACAACATCATTTTTAACAAGCATAAAATAAATCGTGTTCACAAGACTATAAACCTATCATTCTCAATTGCAATAAACCACTTTAAGCAGGCTAAGATGAGAATGAGCATCGAAAGAGCCGCTCGTCTTAATCCTATCACAGGAATGTCCAACCTTAAGGGTGCTATCAAATGGTACGATGAATTCAGCGCGGATGCTAACAATCGCAGGAAGTCACTCTCGGTTTCGGTATATGGCCTGCCCAAGTACACCTATATTCTCGAAAACTACGGTCTCGAGGCAGCAGAGGAAGCTGTAAGGCTTGCATGCGAATCACTGAAGATCGCAAATCCCACTGACTGCTTTGTTGCTCATATTGCCGACGATGAATTTGCTGTTATAAACTATTATGACGATGCAGCAACTATCGGTAATACCATCGAAAAGGCTACCTCCGCTTTCTACAGCCTTATCGAAGGCTTTAACTCCACCAGCGGAAAGGAGTACTATGTAGAAGTCAACTGTGGCTGCACCGTTCTCAATCCCGGCTGGGACGGAGCACTGGAGGGCTATATCAAGTTCGCCAACAGTGAAATGTACATGAACCGCCTCAAGATCGGTATGGGCAAGACCATAAAGGAAGAAGCAGCGCCAAAGGATCACTACAAGACATTCAGCCTACTTATTGAAAAGAATCTTTTCAACTATCATTTCCAGCCTATCGTAAATGCCAAAACGGGCGACATCTACGGCTACGAGGCGCTGATGCGTACAGCCCCTTCTATCGGAATGAATCCACTTGAAGTACTTGACGCTGCTAAGCATTACGGCCGCATGTACGATGTTGAAAAGGCAACTATGTTCAACGTACTTGAACGTTTCTCGGCAGAGCAGGATAAGTTCGCAGGCCGAAAGCTGTTCATCAACACTATTCCGGGCTACATGCTCGACGAAGATGACATGACAGCATTCGCTGACAAATACATAGGGCTTCTTGACCGCTGTATCTATGAGCTCACAGAACAGGATACAGTGTCCGATGATGAGCTTAACAGGCTTGAAAAGCTGTGCAGCAACCCTGACAATGGCAAAACAAGAAGCAATATCGCTATCGACGATTACGGTACTGGACACTCCAATATCGTAAATCTGATGAGATATGCACCTAAGGTGATCAAGATCGACCGTTTCCTGATCACTGATATCCACAAGGATCAGAACAAGCAGATGTTTGTGCGCAGCACAATCGAATTCGCGAAGATCAATGGTATCATGGTGCTTGCAGAAGGTGTTGAGACTTCTAACGAACTCTGCACTGTCATCGATCTTGGCGTAGACCTTATCCAGGGCTACTACACAGGACGCCCCACTCCCGAGCCTATCCCCGCTATCGCAGAGGATATCCGTAAGGAGATCGTTAACGCAAACCCCATTTACTGATAAAAAAAGACTCTCCACACGGAGAGCCTTTTTTTATTGAATGTTATTATCTGATTATCTCAACCTTTATTGTATTTGTGTTACCCGATTTTCCGTTTATCTGGCCGCCTGTCAGCACGACATTGTCACCCGACTGCAGATCCAGTATCTCCTTCGCCTTGTTCACCGCCTGATAGAACACGATATCCAGCGAATTGTATTCCTCGCCGAGAACAGGGATCACGCCCCAGCTGAGGTTGAGCTGACGCCATGCGCGTTTGTTCGTTGTAATACCGAGTATCTGCGCAGGAGAACGGAAACGGCTTACCATGCGCGCAGTGATGCCTGACATGGAATTTACCACGATACATTTTGCGTTTACATCTATCGCCATTGCACAGGTTGCATGCGATATAGCGTCAAGGTTGCTGTTTATCTTGTACTCGGTAGTTGCAAACCAATGCTTGTAGTCAATATGCTTTTCTGCGTGCTCTGCAATCTCTGCCATGTTTCTTACTGCCTCAACGGGGTGCTTACCTGCGGCCGTTTCGCCCGAGAGCATTACTGCAGAGGAGCCGTCATACACCGCATTTGCGACATCGGATATCTCCGCTCTTGTGGGACGGGGATTGTGTATCATGGACTCGAGCATTTCTGTTGCCGTAATAACACGCTTTCCGAGAAGTCTGCACTTGCGGATAAGGAATTTCTGGATAGAAGGTACCTCAACAAAAGGTATCTCAACACCAAGATCGCCTCTTGCTACCATAATTCCGTCTGCAACATCGCAGATCTCATCAATATTATCAACGCCTGCACGGTTTTCGATCTTTGCGATAAGGTCGATAGCCTCGCCGCCGTTTGCATCAAGGAATTCCCTGACAGCGAGAGCATCGCTCTTTGTGGATATAAA
>JAZNWG010000222.1:0-7569 GCA_045593225.1 Oscillospiraceae bacterium | reverse complement strand
TCCTACGCCAAGCAGCACGAGAAAGCCCTTGTCTATCTCGCCGCAGACCTTGCCGTCTACCTTGACGCTTGCGTGCTCGACACGCTGAATTACCAGTTTCATTTGATCTCTCCTTGTACTAAAATTAAGGCGGTGTGACATCACACCGCCGCTGGTTAGTTGTAATATAAACGGTGGGCTGAGGGCAGCCCGCCCTACTTGAATTGTGTTATCTGCTGCGGCCTCCGCCACCGCTTCTGCCACCGCCGCTGCGGCCTCCTCCGCCACCGCGACCTCCTCCACCGCCGCCTGAGCTGCTGCTTATACGGACATGTGTTGTGGTCTCGCGCAGGTAGATGTCCTGGCGCTGAGTAAATCTCGTGCGCGAGGCATCCATGTATCTTCTTGCGCTGATAGGAGCCTTTTTGCTGTATTTTTTTACGGTAGCTGTTGTTGCTATTCCTGTCGTGATACCTGCGATTATAAGAGGAACGACGATAGGAACGAGGGGGATCTCACCCTCATAACTGAAATGGTAATCCTCATCGTAGTTGTAGTCCCAGCCGCCGTCCTGATTGTTGCGAAGGTATGAACAGAAATACTGTATCGCCTGATAGTAATTATTGCCGCCATTTGAGTCAAAACCCACATACAGATAGTCGAAAATATCGTCTATCTGATGACTGTATTTCTCGGTTGCAAGACCCATTGCAGATATCCAGTCCTGATGAGCGGGGCTCACCTTGTCGTTATCGAACAGCAATACGATGTTATTACTTCCATAGCCGAAATTGTCGTCTGCAAAAGCGTCCGCATAACGCTGCGGTATCTCTCCGCCGCGGTCGGAAGTGATTACAACGCCGATGTTGCATTCGATATCATCAGCTGCGTCCTGCATTACATCAAGAAGCAGGGTCTGCTGGGCGCTTGAAAGAACGTCATCATAGTCGGAAAGCACCACCTGATACGAAACGCTGACCTCGCCACCGCCTGTGAAATATGAACAGAAGGCCTCGATTCCGTCATAATATCCGCCCATATCCTTGCCGTCGTAATAGGCGTCGTATATGGCGTTCATGTCGGAATAGTACTTTGAAAACGCATCTCCTGTCATATCGATGAAGTCATAAGCATCGGGATTTTCAAAATCCGTACTGATGACGAGTATCAGGCTGTCGCTGTACTCTCCGAAAAGTGTATCAAGCTGCTCTGCTGCATAGGTGCCGGGAGTAGTGCCTGCAAAGCTGTCCTTGGTCACTATCGCAAGGTTGCATTTTGCCTTTTGTGCTGCTTTTTCAAGCAGTGCGAGAGCGTCAGCCTCCTCGCTGGCAGTAAGGCACTCGCCGTAGTCGTGGAGAGCCGCTTTATAGGTCTTTGCCGAGGCTGTGACGGTAAAGCACAGCATAGCTGCCGTTATTACCGCAACAGCTGCAAGAAAGGATAAAATTCGTTTCATGATCTCCCTCCTTACGACATGCCCAGAAGCCACGATATGCCGAGCGTTATCGCCGCAACGCCGATAAAGATCGCTGCACCGAAAAGGAATGCCTTTATCTTGCTTACCGGCAGCTTACCGAAATGCGTGCCTGTCTGACCGTTCATTACAAACGGATAGTCCTGACCCTTGTACTGGTAATTCAGGAACCACACGGGAAGCAGCGCATATACCGCAGTGCTTGCCTTGAAATCCATGTCAGAGCTTGCTATGGTTATCGTGGTGTAGGACTGGGTAGCCATATCGGCTTTGAGTGTTTCAACGATAGCGTCGTTTATACGGTTGTTGATGCGATATTCAGCGTCGGAAAAAGCAACATCGTACTTTTCAGCCGCGCAGCCCGAAAGGTAGGACATTGAGAATGGCTTTATGCCCTGGTAGTTGTACGGCTCGATGCTTTCCATAAGTGCGTCGTCAATGCGCTTTGAGCCGTCGCAGGGTACGCGTATGAAAGCAAACTCCGCTGCGCGTATCGAGGTATAGAACTTGGTATTGGTATAACGCACGTCTCCCACGCGCCATGTGCGCACCTTCTTGCAGTTAGCGGTAACACGTCCGTTTACAACGCCGCTCTTCATCCAGTAGGGTACATACAGCGCCGAGATATCCACTATCTTAGCATTCTTTTTAAAGCCGTTTGGCAGCAGGAACTTTCCCTTTATGTAATCATAGAAGGATTTATTAGCAAGCTCCTTGGTAGTGCAGAACGGGATTATAAGGTCGGGCTTGTATTCACCTGAAAGCCTGCCTGTAAGAATAACGGGTGTATGGCAGAAATGGCAGCGCACCGAAGCCTCAAGCTTGCCGCAGATGACGCCTGCACCGCAGTTGGGGCAGGAGTAGAGCGCCGAAGCTCCTGTAAATTGCTCTGTCTCACGCTGCTCTTCCGAAAGCTTTTCGGGGTCTGCTGTTTCAAGCTTCATCTGTTCATTTTCAGCAAAATGATGCTTTATCTGCTCCTCATCGAACATGCTGTCGCAGAAAAAGCAGCGATGCTTGCTGTGCTCATTGCTGTATTCAAGTGCAGCGCCACAGTTGGGGCACTGGTAGGTTACCGATCGCATCTGCATTGAAGCACCTCCATAAATTTAAAAAAGCTATGTATATTATATCGTCAACACTATCCTTTTGTCAAGCGTACGAGCCATATATTTCCATTTATGCGGTCGTATCTGCGAAATTTAAAAAAAATCTGAAAAAACACTTTATTTATTGGCAAAAGTATGATATACTAAAATATATATAACTTTATATAATAAAGCAGTATGCCTGCCGCTTGGCAGACGCTGATTTAGGATAGGACGGTGCATAATGGCTTTCTATGATTTAAGACCGGTTCGTGTTTTTGACGAGGCTTCGGGCTGCACATATGTTATCGGAGATGCATTTGCGGTGTATTCTTTCGGAACGGATTGCCCCGTGGTGTACAGCTGGGATATGATAAAAAGCGTGACCGATGACAACAGGAAAGGTCTTTGCTTCGATATGGGCAGCATGGAGTACAGGATACCGATATCCTGCTTCAAGGTGAGGGAAGATTATTTCCGCATCATCGCCATTACAGAGGGAATGCACAGAAAGCACCCCTTTACATATCAGCATGGCGCAAGAGTACTGCCGCTCAAGGATACCTACATCGAGGCAGGAACAGGTAAGGAGTGCTACATAGGCGAGGGCCATATTGACGAGAACGACACAGCAGCCGCTTTCGTAATGATGATGAACATCCGCCTTGTCAAGGTGCTGTGGCTGGTTGCTATCCTTGTTATGCTGCTGGTATTCGGCGTGCTGCATCTTACTGTCGGAGTTACACGCGACAATATACTGTATTTCATTCCTATCTCGGTGGCTGTAGGCGGAATACTTACCCTTATCGTTTATCTTATCTGCCACGCTGTCGCAAGAAGCAGGTTCACCCGTGTCGCAGGAAACGATCCCGCGCTGGACGAGCTTATCACCTATGTTGTATCGCCCAACGGCTTTGCAGCGTGCGAGAGCTGCGTATATGACCAGCAGGATCTTATCCCCTGGAGCAGGCTGGATTACTTTGTGGAAACAGACAAGATATATATCATTTACAAGGACGGCAACGCTATCACATATATGCCGAAAAAGGCTTTTGATAAAAAGCACCTTGGCGGCGTATCGGATATGATGTCGATCCATCTTGAGCAGAAATAAGGAGGCAGTACCATGGCTGTTGATGTAAAAACCGAACATATCGACCTTGGCGGCAGCAACGTGCTTCTTGTTTCTGTAAGAGGCGGCAGAGGTCTTGTAGGCATTTGCTCCACAGGTCACAACTTAAGGCGCGGCGATCTTTCCGCGCTGCAGAAGGTATTCTACATAGGCTCGGAGCCTGCGCTGAATATCGTTGCATCAAATAACGGTGACAAGCGCACAGACCTTGTTATCTCGCAGTGTCAGGGCTTCGCGGGAATGTCGCATGAGATAAACAATGCGATAACCGATTCTTTCAATAAGATAAACCGCGGTGATTCGCTGGAAAATGGCATGAGAGAGCTGTTCATGATGCTCCCCGACGGTGTTTATACGGTATATTCCGCTGAGTATTATCCCACAGACGGCAGCGGCTCGTTCTTCTGGGGCTCCTACAATCTTCCGAGAGAGGTACACGGCACAGCGCAGTATAACCGCACTATCGGCAAGGAAAAGACATATCTTCCCTGCTTCCTTATCCCGGGAAACACGCTGGATAACTACACGCCCAAGCGCCGCAACATCGCAGATGAGGCTGTAAAATCCCGTAAGTATCAGGGAATAGTTTATCATCTTTCGGGTCTGCACTCGGTGCTGCTTAAGGGTCACATGGGTGCGGTTGCCTGCGTAGGTGCTGAGATACCCTACAAGTGTGCTGTTATCGAGCGTATCACCGATGTATATACTGCTCCTGTTTTCAAGAAAAAGCCTGCCGAAGCTCCGAAAGCAGAGGAAGGCGCTGACCGCGCAATGGAGGCTGTCACAGAGCAGCCTGCTGAGGCTTCCGCGCCTGTAGCAATGGTAGAGGAGAAGCGGGAGGGCATCACAGGCTTCCGCAGTGCTTCGGTAAAGATACCGCTTGAGATGATACCGAATGATATGCTTAGAAATCTGCTTGAGACGCGTGTTGAGGCAAAGCCCGCTCACTACAAAAATATCGTTAATAAGCTTGAAACGGTGCGTCATCTTGCGCTCACTAACAACACCATTCCGCGTGATATCCACGAAAAGTGCGAGCTTATGCCCGACTGCGAGATGATAGAATCCGCGTTTGCTATTTCATCTCTGTCCGAGGACCAGCTTGCAGCACTGCTTTCCGGCGATACTGAGTACAATGGCGAGGTGATAATCTCACCGAATTTCTATTCCAGCATAGTTGCTGCGTGTAACTTCCTGCGCTTCCACAACGAAAAGCGCTACATAGAGTTCAGTATTGAGATAATGGAAAATCCTGAGCTTTATGCTACTCACGAGTATATCGCAAAGCGCCTCAGCCGCCTCAATTCAAGGCGAGTGTACCAGTTCTTCAAGTCCGTGCTTGCAACCGATGACCCGAAGTATGACAAGATCGTTCCGACTGCTGACCGCTATGTAAAGGAATATAATCTCAAAAACAGCTGATAAAAAGCCGCCCTCGGGCGGCTTTCTGTTTTGTGTTTTTACGCCAAGACTGTAGGGCGGGCTGCCCTCAACCCGCCGCCCACGCCACTATGAAGCAGTGCCGCCGAAAAACAGCTGACGCTCAAAGCGCTCTATCGCGTATTCGAACGCGTCCATGCTGTCGATGTTGGTGGTGCCGTTGTCAAGACGCGTATCTCGGTGGATATCGCGCTCGTCCCAGACGGCGGACTGTATTGCCTCGATAAGGTGCGGACACTCGTCCGAAACGAAAAATCTGCCTGCTGCGATAAGCCTGCACAGCATATTTATGCGCGTGTTTATCGGACGTTTAAGAGCGTTTCGCACAGGAAGCTTCACGGCGTTCCTGAAGCTTTTTACCAGCAGCTGCTCCGCGCTGTCGCAGTAGGCAGCGCATAGTGTCGGGTATTGCTCTCTTTCGCGCGAGATGTATTCCGAAAAAGCGCTTATAAGGCTTTCTGCGGAGCGGTTTCGCTTGTCGTAGTGCTCCGACAGGACGTATACATTCCTGAAGCCTGCGTCAAACGCAACATGACAGAAGACGCTTGCGCTGCCGTTGCCACCGTAGTCCACGCCCACGACCGAGGTGATGAGCCTGTTCTGCTCTGTGCGCTTTTTAAGCTCTTCTGCGCTGATGATGCACTTATCCGAGAAGCCCTCGTATATCCTGCCCTCTGCGGCTACCCAGTTTCCGAGGATAAAGCGGTCATAGAACACGCCTGTGAACTCTGATTTCAGTGCATTTATGTATTCCTCGGGCAGCGCGGGATTGTCGTCCAGCGTGAATTTCATGGACAGCAGGTCGGGCAGCTCTCGTTCAAGGTAATCGCGCTTTAACCAGTGGTACGGAGTATCGGGGTTTGTGGTCGCGAACAGCTTTGCGCCACGCTCGGACAGTCGTGACAGCAGCATTGCAAAGAAATCCTCGGGGAAGAGGGAAAGCTCATCGCAGTACGCACCGCCGAGGGTCATGCCGCGTATCTTGCTTTCCGCGCTGTTGTTTGAGGCGCCCTCTAAGTAGATGTGCCGCCCGAAAAGGGTGGCTTCTTTTTTGGTTATGCTGTACGAGAAGCCGCTGCCGAAAAGCTCCTGCATAGGCTCCAGAACGTTTCGTTTAAGCGTTGTGAGGGTCTTTCCTGCCATAAGAAATCTGTGCGTTTTCGGGCGCAGCGCTACCCAGAATCCCCACAGTATCATGGATATGTAGGTCTTTCCGCTTCTGACGCTGCCCTCGAAGATGTTGAGCCGCTTAAGTCCGTCCTCCTTCAGCAGCGACAGAGCCGCGCACTGCTTTGGTGACAGCTCATTCATCGCCGCTCACCTCCGAGTAGGCACGGATAAGCGCTGCAAGGCGCTCGTTCTCGTCGCCCGTGGAATTTTCCTGCACCATTTCAAACACCAGTCTGAACACCTTTGCAAGCTTTTCAAGGTCCTTTTCCGCAAGCGCCGCTATAAGTTCCTCATCTGTTATCTTCTGCGTGAACAGCTCTCCGAACTTCATAAACGAGCCGTTGTGCTTTTTAAAAAAGTCTGCCGCCGTAAGTTTTTTAGCCATTTTATTCTCCTTTCTTCGGCTTATGCCTTGTTATTCAATTAAGATTAACACGGCATCAACTGCAATCTTCTGCAAACCTTGACATATCGCGTCGGCGGTGATATACTGAAATCAGAAATTTTGTCGAAAAAGGAGATATTATATATGAAGATAAAGGCTATCGCAGCGCTTATGGCTCCAGTAATGCTTACTGCGTGCGGCGGAAACGCTACCTCCTCAGAGAGTATTCCCGAGGTTGAGGTGCTGCAGACCTCTGATACAGCTACTACCACAACAGCCGCTACAACTACCACCACTCCCGCACCTACCGTAGAGCCCGAGCCCGAGCCTTACTATACCTCGGTGGAGCTGCTCTGCGCAGGCGACAATCTGATACATTCCCCGATATACAATCAGGCTGCAAGGCGCGCAGGAGAGGGCGAGGACTACGATTTCAGCTATCCTTACCAGTACGTCAAGGACATCATTGCTGCCGCTGACCTCGCGATACTCAATCAGGAAACGATAGTTACTGATGAGTACGAGCCTGCTACATATCCCTGCTTCTGTACGCCGTCCGAAATGGGCGACGAGATGGTTGAGATAGGCTTTGACGCGGTCTCCATTGGCAACAACCATGTCCTTGACAAGGGCGAGGGCGGACTTATCGCAACACTCGATTACTGGGAGCAGAATCACCCACAGATACCCGTTTACGGCGCTTACCGCAACGAGGAGGATATGAATAATATCCGCACCCTTACAGTAAACGACATCACATTTGCATTTTTAAGCTACATGGAGCATACCAACGGACTTTATCTGCCATCGGACAGCGAGTGCGAGCTTGTGTACCTTGATGAGCTGGAGCTTATCGAAAAGCAAGTAAAGGAAGCCGCAGAGAAGTACGACTGCGTTATCG
>JAZNWG010000221.1:0-1737 GCA_045593225.1 Oscillospiraceae bacterium | reverse complement strand
TCGCGGTCGTCGGGCGCAACTGCAAGGCTTGCGGTGAAGCTTTGGCTTTTGCTCGGACACAAACGCAGCATTGCTCCTTGCGGATATCCGAAATTTTGTTTTAAAAAATGTCAGATGTTTCTCCTTAAAGATGTTATAATATACACAGGGCATAAAAAGGAAGTGCGTTGTGAATAAACAGGGGAAGGTGGTTATATGGTCGTCGTTTCAAAAGAGATGATCGGAGAGCTGTTTGACAGCTATGCCGACATGGTATTTCGTATATCACTGAATATAGTCCGCAACCGCGAGGAGGCGCAGGACGTCGTTATGGACGTTTTCATGGCGCTGATGAAGCAGACCTCGTTCAATGACAGCGTACATATAAAAGCGTGGCTTATACGAACAGCGGAGAACAAGTCCATAAACGTAGTGAAATCAGCGAGGGTGCGCAGGACCCAGCCTCTTGACGAGCTGCTGGAAAACACATTATCCGCGCCGCTGAACGAGCAGGAGCACGAGGTGCTGGATATGGTGATGAGGCTGCCCGACAAGCTTAAAACTACGGTTTATATGTATTATTATGAGGATATGTCGGCGGACGAGATAGGAAAGGTGCTTGGCATAAGCGCAAACACAGTCTACAAGCGGCTGGAGCGCGGCAGAAATGTACTTAAAATGAATCTGGAAGGAGAAGCGATATGAATAAATACGAACTCAGATCGGCATACAATAAAATAGCGCTCTCCGACGAATTCAAGGCTTCGGCAAAGGATAAGCTTTTGGCCTGCTTTGACGGGAGCACCGCAGGAGAGAATGAACAGGAAATATATGTCGCAAAGGCTGTAAAGCTCACTCCCCAGCCTAAAAAGTCGTGGAAAGCAGTGGCGGGTGCATGCGCTGCGGCGGCTGTGGTCGGACTTGGCGTGTGGGGAGTAAGCGCCGTTATTGGCAGAGATGTGCCTGTTGATGACCCATCGGACGTGGTTTCACAGGGAACCGATAACACCTCATCATCTGTAACTGTCATAGAACCCGATGTTCAGGACAGCAACAATACAGAAAAGCAGTCGCGCATAGAAAGGTACGACACTGAAAACCCCGTGACCGTATTTGAGGGCGCGCTCCGAAACGGTGACAGCGAGTATGATTTCTCGGCTTATATCTATCAGATAATGTCCGAAACAGACGATGTTTACAGGGGCAATTGCGCCATAGAGATAACCGAAAGCGGCAAGGTAGTAGACCGAAATATGCTGCTTGTGGGCTACACTCTCGGACAGAACGGAACGGAGTTTTTGAAAGACGGTGAGGACGGGTATTTTTCAGTGATAGAGCTGGAAAGTGGCAGCGTGCTTCTTTCTACACGCGAGGGCGGCGAGGTTACGCAGGCGACCCTTTATACCGTAAAGGGAGACGAGATAGCGCAGATAGAGCGGTATTTTGAAGATGCTGCCGATAAGCCTGAAAGGGATTCGAGCATACGCAGCTTCAACCTTTCCCGTCAATACACGACGGATAAGGACGATATCATCTTCGATATCGGTGGCGAAGCTGTCAGGGTAACTATTGATTTTGAGGAGCTTACACTGAAATGCGAGGAGGGCTTTGAGAGCATCGTTTATTATGGCGAAGGCTCTGAGGACGACTATCAGGCTACCGTTGACGCAAACTACGGCGAAGTGCGCATGCTTCTTGACTACTACCGCTCCGATGAAAATCTTTGGGACAGAACACACACCTTTTATATCGAGGGCT
>JAZNWG010000220.1:0-2174 GCA_045593225.1 Oscillospiraceae bacterium | reverse complement strand
CCGTAGCCAGATACATACATATCATAGGGAACAGCGTTAACGGAATTATAATCAACGTGCTCAAGGTGGTGGTAGTTCTCGTCCCAGTACTCGTTGATATGACCGTCAAAGCGAACCTCAACAGCCTGATCGGGAACGGGTACCAGCCATGCGCCACCGCCGGGAAGCCAGTTATCGGGAAGCTCTGTCTGCCAGCCGTCAACGATCTTCTGCTTGAAGATACCGTACTCATAACGGATAGAGTAGCCTGTTGCGGGATAGTCGCAGGTTGCAAGACCATCAAGGTAGCAAGCTGCAAGACGGCCGAGACCGCCGTTACCGAGACCTGCATCGGGCTCTTCCTCGTAAAGTCTGCCGATCTTGATGCCCCAATCCTTGAGAACGTCCTCAGCGACCTCGTTCAGGCCGAGGTTATAAAGGCTTGTCTTGAGGGAGCGACCCATAAGGAACTCCATAGAAAGGTAGTATACCTGCTTCTTGCCCTTGGAATTTACCTCGCGCATGAAGTTGTGGCGCTTTTCCTTCAGATAGTTTACAACGATGGAAGATAACGCACGGTAGAGCTGTGCGTCGGTTGCATTTTTGTAGTCAGTTCTGAAGTCATACTCCAGAACACCTTCGAGCTGCTTTTTCAGCTCTTCCTTAGTGAACGGTGCTTTCATATAATTTGACCCCTTTCAATTTTTAGGCATAGTTTTACCCTTTGATAATTTCACACAAAACTAATTATACTCGGTTTTTTCGAAAAATGCAAGTTTTTCAACGCATTACTGTAGATTAATCTAAAAATTAACAAAATCCTTTCAGCATTTTGGACAATTTCGATACATAAAAATGAGCAAAAGCGCACTAAAATAGACTCAACCCGAGAATTGTCGCATAAAATATCCCCCGATATACATGTCTCGGGGGATATTACATTAAAATCACTGTTTTCTCGCAATAGCATATTCATCGTCACTGCTGTAATACGGGCAGTTGTAGTTTGTTCCGGTCATAAAGCGGCACATCTCGTTCTCGTCAAGGTTTACAAGGCACACCCAGCAGTCGCATTCCTCATCGTAAACATAGTTTACGCAATCGTCACAATTAGTCATTCTTCTCCTCCTTAGGCTTGTCCGAGATTGCGCGGAAAGCCTGCTCCAGCGTCCTTTCTCCGATTATCTGTATGCCGTAATCCTCGTTTTTGCTGAGTGACGAAAAGCTCTGCTTAGGAATTATGCACTTCTCAAAGCCGAGGCGCGCACCCTCCTTAACTCGCTCGCGCACGTGGGAAACGCTTCGTATCTCGCCACCGAGACCAACCTCACCGAATACCATTACCTTTTCGGGTATCACCTTGTCGCACAGTCCCGAATACAGCGCCATAGCAACCGCAAGGTCCGCCGCAGGCTCGTCAAGCCTTAGTCCGCCTACGATATTGACGTAAACATCAACACCGCCGAAGAAAAAGCCTGTGCGCTTTTCGAGCACGGCAAGTATCATATAAAGCCTGTTGTAGTCAAATCCGTTAGCTACACGGCGCGGCGCTGAAAGACTGGATTTCGTGACGAGCGCCTGCACCTCCGCGAGAATGGGGCGCGTGCCCTCCACCGAGCAGATAACGCAGCTTCCCGAAACAGAGGTAAGTCTGCCCGAAAGCATCATCTCGGACGGGTTTGTGACCTCTTTCAGACCGTCATCGTCCATATTGAACACGCCTATCTCGTTCGTTGAGCCAAAACGATTCTTGAACGCTCTCAGAATACGATAGGAAAGCTGCTTTTCACCCTCGAAATACAGCACCGTATCAACGATGTGCTCCATGATCTTCGGACCCGCAATACCGCCGTCCTTGTTGACGTGGCTTACGATGAAAACAGGTATCTCCTCGCTCTTTGCCATGCGCATGAACGCATTCGTCCACTCGCGCACCTGCACTATACTGCCTGCGGAAGATGTAATGGCATTTGAGGTTATCGTCTGTATGGAGTCGATGATGACTACCTCAGGCTTATTCTGCACCACCGCATGGATTATGCTCTCACAGTTGTTGTTTGAAGCAAGGAACAGATTGTCGCTTGCAACGCCGAGTCTGTCCGCACGAAGCTTTATCTGCCTTTCGCTCTCCTCGCCCGAAACGTAGAGTATCGTGTGCTCCTTGCCCATAAAGCCGCATATCTGCAGCAAAAGCG
>JAZNWG010000219.1:0-8720 GCA_045593225.1 Oscillospiraceae bacterium | reverse complement strand
ATTCGGGAACGTTGTTGTCCTTGAAAGCCTGATAGATCGTATCGTCAAACAGCTTCTTTGCATTACCCTTACGCGTTATCTCCATGATCTTGAATGCAAGACCAGGCTCGACACCCTTATGCATGAGATATACCATGATGTTATCACGCGTTCCGATAACCTCGGAAATGGTACAGGTGCCGTTTTTAATGAGGTCCTGCGCATTTCCGAGCCATACGTCCGTACCATGCGACAGACCCGAGATCTGCAGAAGATCGGAGAAGTTCTTCGGCTGCGCGTCCTGAAGCATCTGCATAGCAAACGGCGTGCCGAACTCAGGGATACCAAGAGTTCCGCACTTAACACCGAGCTGCTCCTCGTTGGAAGCCTTTAACGGCGCAACAGATACGAACAGGTCATAGATATCGCGGTCAGTTGTTGAAACGTCAGCTATCTTCATTCCTGTCATATCTTCAAGATGCTTGTAAAGCGTGGGAACATCGTGTCCGAGCTCATCAAGCTTCAAGATAGTATCATGAAGTGCATGGAAGTCGAAGTGCGTTGTTATCATGTCGCTCTCGGTCTTATCAGCGGGGTGCTGAACTGCCGTGAAGTCATACACCTCAAACTCATTCGGTACAACTACCATGCCGCCCGGGTGCTGCGAGGTGGTTCTTTTAACGCCTGTGCAGCCGACAGAAAGTCGCTCCATCTCGGCATTATTGTAGGTGATACCGCGTTCCTCGCAATACTTCTTAACAAAGCCGAATGCGGTCTTGTCCTGAACAGCGGAGATAGTTCCCGCCTTGAACACGTGATCCTTACCGAACAATTCTTCGGTATAGCGGTGAACCTTTCCCTGTACCTCGCCCGAGAAGTTGAGGTCGATATCGGGAGCCTTGTCGCCCTTGAAGCCAAGGAACGTCTCAAACGGGATATCGTGTCCGTCACGTATCATATCAATATTACAGTGAGGACAGCTCTTGGGCGGCAGATCGAAGCCCGAGCCTACCGAGCCGTCGGTAACGAACTCGTTCCAACGGCACTTTGGACAGCGGTAATGCGGTGCAAGAGGATTAACCTCGGAAATACCCGACATTATTGCAACAAAGCTCGAGCCTACCGAGCCTCGCGAGCCTACAAGATAGCCGTTATCCTCGGAATATTTAACCAGCTTCTGCGCGATCATATAAAGCACAGAGAAGCCGTATTTGATGATAGCGTCAAGCTCCTTGTTAAGGCGAGCCGATACTATCTCAGGTATCTCATCATTGTAGCCGTACCAAGCCTTTGCTCTCGCCCAGCAAAGGTCCTGAAGCTCCTGCTCTGCACCCTCGATAGAGGGAGTGTATGTGCCCTTGGGGATAGGTCTGATATCCTCGTCTATCATGTCGGCAATTGCATTGGTATTTGTAATAACGACTTCCTTTGCCTTTGCTGCGCCAAGGTACTCGAACTCCTTGAGCATCTCATCAGTCGTTCTAAGGAACAGCGGAGCCTGATTATCAGCGTCACCGTAGCCCTGTCCCGCTTGAAGTATCTTTCTGAAAACAGCGTCCTCAGCATTCTTGAAATGAACGTCACAGGTAGCTACAACAGGCTTTCCGAGCTTATCACCGAGCGCTACTATCCTGCGGTTGAGATCACGAAGCCCCTCATCATCAGCGATCTTGCCAGAGCGCTTAAGAAACTCGTTGTTTCCGATAGGCTGAATTTCAAGATAGTCATACAGCGAAGCAACGTCCTCTATCTCCTTTTCGCTCTTGCCGTCAAGAATTGCGCGGAAAAGCTCGCCTGCCTCGCAGGCACTGCCGAGAATAAGACCCTCGCGGTGCTTCAAAAGCTCGGACAGCGGAATACGCGGTTTTTTATAGAAATAGTTAAGGTTAGAGAGCGAAACAAGCTTGTACAGATTTTTAAGACCTGCCTTATTCTTTACAAGAATGATAAGGTGGTACATCGGCAACTTCTTGACATCAATATTACCGAGGATAGAGTTAAGATCGCCAAGCTTGTTGAGCTCCCTGCCCTTTCCTGCATCGGCAATAAGCCTCTGGAAGATAAGTGCCAGCATTTTTGCATCATCGATCGCACGGTGATGATTGAAGTCACCGAGCTTGTATTCCTTTGCTACGATATCAAGCTTGTGCTTTTTAAGGTGCGGAAGTGCCGCACGGCAAAGAGCAAGCGTATCAACAGAGCGGATATCATAGTCAATTCCCTGTCTCTGGCATGCTACACGTATAAAGCCTGTATCAAACGCAGCATTATGCGCTACAAGCACGCCGCTGCCTGCAAATTTTATAAACGCTTCCAGTGCGTCCTTTTCATGCGGTGCATCCGCTACCATATCATCGGTTATGCCTGTGATATCGGTGATATTTGCAGGGATAGGTTTTTCAGGGTTTACAAAGGTCTGGAACTCCTCCACGACCTCCATATTACGGAGCTTTACAGCACCGATCTCAGTAATACGCTCGGTCTCGTTACTAAGACCTGTGGTCTCGATATCGAATACGATGATATCATCATTTATACCATGTTCAGTGCAGCCCTCTACAAGCGCACCACTGTCGTTAACGAAGTACGCTTCCATGCCGTAGATGACCTTCATCTCGCCACCGTCCTTGCGTATCTTCTCAACGGTGTTCATAGCCTCGGGATATGCCTGACAGTTGCCGTGGTCTGTTATTGCAACAGCCTTGTGACCCCATGCAAACGCCTGATTTACAAGATCCTTTGCAGGCGTGAGCGCGTCCATATCTGACATATTTGTATGCATATGAAGCTCTACACGCTTTTCCTCTGCGTTATCCTTGCGCTGATTTACCTTTATATTCGCAATTGAATAAGGACGCAGATTAAGGCACTTCGCAAACTGGTCATACTCGAATTTACCCGTTAGAATGATCGCCTTTCCGGGTTTAATATGGCTCTTTATGGTATCTGCATTAGTCGCAGGTGTGATTATTTTAAGTATTTCGGACGAGGTCTTGTCCGAAAAAAATGCAGTGAAAATAAAGGTGTTACCGTCACGCGAGGTCTTTTCGTCAGTCTTGAAAACCTCGCCCCATAGAGTAACTTCATCACCCTCATTGAAGGTCTCGGACATCATAAGGGGAGCTTCAGAGATACCCTTTCCGTAGAAGAGCTCAGCCTTGCTGCTGAATTTCTCATGCTCAAAGGGCAGTATTATCTCCTTTGCTTCTTCAAGCACCGCAGGACGTCTGCCGTTTCCGCTACCTCTGGGAGCGCCGGAGCCGCCATTACCGCCGCCCGAGTACTTGTTTTCACCCGAAGAAGGAGGCGGTGTCAGCGAAATTACAGGTACAGGCGCAGACTGCTCCTCAATAAGAGCCTGCTCGATGTCAAGCTCTGCCGTACCTGTGAAGATTACATTTATATTTATACCAAAGAATCCCCTGACATAAGTGGATATCTTCTTATCTATCTCCATACCGAGCAGTATATCTCTGCCACCTCTTTTTAGCGAGATCTCATATGTATCTCCGTCATCAGAGATCTCTATATCATCGAGATAGCCGTTTACAGCCCCGAATTTTGCCTTTAATAACGCGATTATCTCATAAAGATAATCTACGGTAAACAGTGAGCTGTGATATTTCGGGTAAACACCTACCTCGGTATCACCTAGTGCTGATGTAAGCTGCTCTCCGAGAGTGATGAGTTCAGTTGCAGGTACGGTATCATCAAGCTCCAGATTTATATTAAGAGCATTTTTGCTCTCGTTATAGACCATTTTAAGCACCCTGCCCTCTGCTACTGCAGCAGAAAGCGTAAGCTTATCAAACAGTTCACTTATTTTTGCTGACATTTATAACTTCCTTCCATTTAAGGTGATTTACATCAATTCTATTTCTTTTTTTAGCTCGGATAAAAGCTTGTCCTCAGGTACCTTACGAAGTATCTCGCCTTTTTTGAAGATAAGACCTACGCCGTCGCCGCCTGCTATTCCGAGATCTGCCTCACGTGCTTCACCGGGGCCATTAACAACACAGCCCATGACAGCAATCTTGATATCCTTGTCGATATCGCGACAGAGCTCCTCTACCTGTGATGCAAGTCTTATGAGATCTATCTTTGTTCTGCCGCAGGTAGGACAGGATACTATCTGTACGCCCCCACCAATTCCGCAGGCTTTCAGTATATCTTTTGCAGCATATATCTCGCGGACGGGATCTGCGGTAAGCGAAACTCGGATAGTATCACCAATACCGTCGCACAGCAGCGAGCCGATACCCATAGCGGATTTTATGATGCCCATGCGCTCTGTGCCTGCCTCAGTAACGCCAAGGTGCAAAGGATAGTCAAAGCGCTTTGCAAAAAGTCTGTACGCCTCGATCATAAGACGAACATCAGAGGATTTTATACTTACTACGATATCATCAAAATCACAGTCATTCAGCAGTCTAATATGACCCGCTGCACTTTCAACAAGAGCTTCGGCAGTCGGGCTGCCGTATTTCTGCAGCAGCTCCTTTTCAAGTGAGCCGCTGTTTACGCCGATCCTGATCGGAACTCCGCGCTCCTTACAAGCATCTGCAACAGCCTTTACCCTGTCAGCAGAGCCGATATTGCCCGGATTTATGCGCACCTTGTCAATCCCTGCCTCAACAGCAGCAAGAGCTATCCTGTAATCGAAATGGATATCAGCCACAAGCGGTATACTAACCGCAGACTTTATCGCAGGAATAAGTCTTACATCTTCAAGCGTTGGAATTGCTGCACGGACGATCTCGCAGCCTGCCTTTTGAAGCAGAACGGCCTGTCTTACGCTGCCATCGACATCGCTCGCAGGAACGTTAAGCATTGACTGGATATATATTTTTCCGTCACCGAGCGTAAGATCGGCAACTCTGACAGTCCTTTTACTCACATTAACCTCCCGAGAAAATGCGTACTATATCATTGAATGTTACTATTACAACTAAAATCATAAGCAGCGCAAAGCCGACGAAATGAACTATGCCCTCATGCTCAGGCTTCATAGGCTTGCGTCTGATAGCCTCAATAACAAGGAACAAAAATCTGCCGCCGTCAAGAGCAGGAATTGGAAGCAGATTGAAGATTCCAAGATTTATCGTAATAAGCGAAACGATATACAGGAAATCAGCAAGGCCCTCCAAAAATCCCTTTTCTACGGTCTGAGATACTACGTCTACTACACCTACGGGTCCTGAAAGATCATTCAGGCCGTACTTGCCTGTTACAAGGTCCCATAATGTCAGCATTACAAGGCGACCTGTCGAAAGCGATTCGCGGAAGCCCTCTGAAAGTACGCTGCCTACATTTTTATCCATAGGATAAACAGTAAAGTCAAAATATATGGAGTTGATTCCGTTTTCGGATCTCAGAAGCTCAAACTGAACATTTTCAAGTTCTACGGATTCACCGTTTCTTTCTACAACGAAGTCAAACTCAACATCACCATTATCGGTAACTGTTCCGCCGCTCTGCAGCTTGTATATGATGTCTGTTGATGTGAATATCGGAAGCCCGTCAATGGAGGTTATCCTGTCATCAAGCATGAGCTGCTGGCTGCTGACGGAATTCTCGCGGAAGGTGCTGATCGTGGTCGTTGCAACATCGTCCATAGCACAGACATAGCCGACAGAAACAAAGTATCCAAGCATGAGATTCATTATCGCGCCTGCGAGAATAACGATCATGCGCTGCCAGACAGGCTTTCTGTTAAAGGCTCTGGGGTTGTCACTCGCATCATTCTCACCCTCCATAGAAACAAAACCGCCTATGGGGATAGCGCGCAGCGAGTACATCGTTTCCTTGCCCTGCTTACGCAGCAGAACAGGACCCATGCCGAGAGAAAACTCGTTTACCTGTATTCCGCAAAGCTTTGCAGCGATAAAGTGACCCAGCTCATGGATAATGATTATCACGCAAAATGCCAGAATTGCAATAACAAACTGCATCAATGACCTCCGAATTTAGTACGCACGAACTCCTCTGCCGCACGCTGAGTTGATAAAATATCTTCAAGTGTCGGTTCTTTGATAAACTCCACACACTGTAACGCTTCAGTAACAACATCACCGATATCAAGGAAGCGTATCTTGTCACTCAGGAACAAGGATACCGCAGCCTCATTCGCGCTGTTTACGATACAGGGGGCATTTCCCTCCATAGAGATAGCCTTTCTTGCAGCCGCAAGGCACATAAAGGTATCCTCGTCGGGGCGTGCGAATGTAAGCTCTCCGACTTCAGAAAGCGACAGCTTCTTTGCGGGACAAGGCAATCTTTCCGGATAAGTAAGCGCAAACTGTATCGGAATACGCATATCAACAGAACCAAGCTGTGCGATGATCGCACCGTCTTCAAACTCTACCGCGGAATGGATTATGCTCTGACGATGAACGACTACCTCGATCTGCTCCGGACGCGCATCAAAAAGACGTACTGCCTCGATAAGCTCAAGACCTTTGTTCATCAGGGTTGCGCTGTCAATAGTTATCTTAGCACCCATTGACCAATTGGGGTGTTTTAAAGCCTGTTCGCGCGTTACTTTTACCAGATCTTCACGCTTTTTGCCGTAAAAGGGTCCACCCGAAGCGGTGAGCAGTATCTTCTCAAAGCGATTCCCACATGCACCCATAAGGCACTGGAAGATAGCGGAGTGCTCGCTGTCGATAGGCAGAAGCTTTACGCCGTTCTGCTTTATACATTCGGTAACCAGCCGTCCGCCTGCCACAAGCGTTTCCTTATTCGCAAGTGCAATGTCATTGCCTGCTTTTGCTGCTTCAAGTGTCGGTAAAAGGCCCACCATTCCTACAACGCTGTTTACTACAATGTCACAGGACAAACGAGCAAGCTCGCACAGCCCGTTCATACCGCCGACTACCCTGATATCGGTATCTGAAAGCCTTTCACGCATATCGGAAAGCTTGCTTTCATCATATACGCAAACGTATTCAGGCAAAAACTCCCTTGCTTGTACCTCAAGCGTCTGAACGCTGCTTTTTACAGCTAAAGCCTTTACTTTTATATTATGCGCACGGCAGACTTCTAATGTCTGAACACCAATAGAACCTGTCGAACCAAGCAAAACTATCTCTTTCATAACTACTCTCTTAACAAAACCACCCATTCACCGCAAAGTGAATGGGCAGGAATTTACCCACGGATAATTCGGGTGCTGTAAACAAGATGTTCCGCACCGGCGAAATTATACTACAATGGGACTGAAATACTGATAAACAATGAAAATAAACGGTGCAACAAAAAGAACACTGTCGAAACGATCGAGCACTCCACCATGGCCGGGCATTATACTACCAAAATCCTTGACACCAAATTCACGCTTCACAACAGAGGCGGAAAGGTCTCCAAGCACACCGAATACCGAAGCTATCATGCCGACAACTATTACGACTAGATAGTTGATCTGAAAGCCTGTAAAAATGAAAAGGTTAAACACAAGCGCTTCAAGGAAAACGCCCACTCCGACTGTGATGATACCACCAATAAATCCCTCAACGGTCTTTTTGGGGCTTACATTGGGACAAAGCTTGTGTTTGCCGAGAAATGTTCCGACAAAAAACGCGCCTGAGTCGCCAAGCCATGCGCAGAAAAGAAGATACACCAAAAGGAACACACCCATTGTGGTATCCTCAACAGCGGCGGTATACCTGAACAAGATAATGCTTGAAAGAGCCGCAGGAATAAGTGTCGCGGCGCCTCCGCACATTGAAATATGCTCTATCTTGATACGCTTATGCTTACCTAACATAAGGGCGAACAGTGCTAACATAAAACCTGCAAAAACAGGAAGTATAAGCCAGTGTAATTCAAATATAAGTATCGAAGGAGCTGCTGCTGCAATTAAAAGACTGGAGGCAGTAAGCATTTTAAACTCGGTGCATTTTACGGCACGGATAAACTCCCAAACGCCAACAACACTGAAAAACGTTACCGCGGCGGTGTATAGCCATATATTATCGATAGCTATTATGCTAACGCCAACGATAATGCCGACAAAAGCCGACAACAGTCTTTTTGCCATAACAGGTCCTTCCTCTTAAATACCACCGTATCTGCGGTTGCGTGAAGCATACTGCTCCACAGCGTATTCAAGATCTTTTTTTGAAAAATCAGGCCAGAGAACGTCCATAAAAACGAATTCAGCATAAGCTGCTTGCCATATAAGGAAATTAGACAGTCGCTGCTCACCGCTGGGACGTATGACCAGGTCAAGCGGTGGCATCTCATTTGTATAAAGATGCTGTTCTATCATTTCCTCGGAAATATCAGCAGATGATATCAAGCCGTTAGAAACTAGTTCTGAAAGCTCTTTTACAGCCTTTACTATCTCTGCCCTGCCACCGTAATTCAGCGCGATAGCCGTTATAAACCCGTCATTGTCCTTAGAGTCGTTCTGGATATCAATAAGTTCCTCACGGATATCATCAGCAAAACGCGAAATATCTCCAATGATTATGATGCGGATATTTTCTTTTGCAGCAGCCCTGATATCCTTTATATACTGACGAAGCAGGTTCATAATGCCTTCAACCTCGTCAGCAGGACGCTTCCAGTTTTCCGTAGAAAAAGCATAGAATGTAGCGCATTTTATGCCAAGCTCTCTGCACCAATTGATCGTCTTTTTAAATACCGCAGCACCCTGCTTATGTCCCATGTTACGCGGCAAAAGGCGCTTTTTCGCCCATCTGCCGTTTCCGTCCATGATAATACCAACGTGCTGCGGA
>JAZNWG010000218.1:0-3324 GCA_045593225.1 Oscillospiraceae bacterium | reverse complement strand
ACTTGAACTCGATAGTCTTAGAGCCTTCTGCGAGAGTAACGATTGCCTTCTTCCAGGAGGAAGTATAGCCTTCGTTTCTGCCCATTCTCTTCATTTTACCGCGAACGCTGATGGTGTTAACCTTAGCAACCTTAACACCCTTGAACAGTGTCTCAACTGCCTTAGCGATCTCGATCTTGTTAGCATTCTTAGCAACCTTGAAAGTGTACTTGCCGGCAGCCAGACACTCCATGCTGTGCTCTGTGATGATGGGCTTGATGATGATATCCTGAGCTGTCTTTACCATTATGCGTACACCTCCTCAAGCTTCTCCACAGCGCCCTTAACGATAACGAACTTGTCGCAGTTAAGGATGTCGTATACATTGAGTGTGTTGACCTGTGTGGTCTTAGCGCCCTCGATGTTTGCTGCGGACTTGATAACCTTGTTGTCAACGCCGTCCAGAACGATGAGAGTCTTCTTCTCAGCGCCCAGAGCCTTGAGCATTGCAACCATGGTCTTTGTCTTGAACTCGTCGGTCTTGATAGCGTCAACAACGATCATCTCGTTGTCAGCAACCTTGCAGGACAGTGCGGAGAGCATAGCCAGCTTCTTAACCTTCTTGTTCAGTGTAAATCTGTAGGAACGGGGCTTGGGGCCGAGTGCGATACCACCGTGTCTCCACTGGGGAGCTCTTGTGGAACCCTGTCTTGCGTGGCCTGTGCCCTTCTGTCTCCAGGGCTTTCTTCCGCCGCCGCTTACCTCTGTTCTGGTAAGTGTGGACTGTGTGCCCTGACGCTGATTTGCGAGATAATTCACAACAGCGGAGTGCATTGCGGTCTTGTTAGGCTCAATGCCGAAAACTGCATCGTTAAGCTCGATTTCGGAAACGACCTTACCCGCCATATCTACTACATTAATCTTTGACATGATAGTGTCCTCCCCTCTTAAGCTTTAACAGCGTCGCAGATTGTAACAACGCCGCCCTTAGGTCCGGGAACAGCACCCTTAACAGCGATAAGGTTGTTTTCAACATCAACCTTAACAACTACCAGGTTCTGAACTGTAACCTTCTCAGCACCCATGTGACCTGCCATGCCCTTGCCCTTGAAGATTCTCGAGGGGCTGGAGCAAGCGCCCATAGAGCCTGCCTGTCTAACTACAGGACCGGAACCGTGGGACTCGTCAAGTCTGTGCTGGTTGTGACGCTTGATAGCGCCTGTGAAGCCCTTACCCTTGCTGGTGCCTGCAACGTCGATAACGTCGCCCTCAGCAAAAACGTCAGCCTTGAGAACATCGCCTACATTCATGCCGGAGATGTCGTCAAAGCGGAACTCCTTAAGGGTTCTCTTGAACGCTACGTCATTCTTCTTGAAGTGACCTGCCATGGGCTTGTTAACGTGCTTGGGAGATACATCTCCGAAGCCCAGCTGAACTGCCTCATAGCCGTCGTTCTCAGTGGTCTTCTTCTGAACCACTACGCAGGGACCCGCTTCGATAACTGTTACGGGAACGACCTTGCCTGCCTCGTCGAAGATCTGTGTCATACCGATCTTCTTGCCGATGATTGCCTTTGTCATTTCGGCTTTCCTCCTTTTGGTTATTGGTTGAGGCGTCTGCCCCAACATGACCAAGCACCGTGTGGTGCATGGTTAGTGGTTGACCGTGGTCAACATAACTCCAATGATCTATATTAGATATCCATTGAAATTTCTACGCCTGCGGGAAGCTCCAGTGTCTGAAGAGCCTCAACAGTCTTTGCGGAAGGACGGATAACGTCGATAAGACGCTTGTGAGTTCTCAGCTCGAACTGCTCACGGCTGTCCTTGTACTTGTGTACCGCTCTCAGGATTGTGATAACTTCCTTGTTTGTGGGGAGCGGAACGGGACCTGCTACTCTAGCACCTGTACGTGTTGCTGTCTCAACGATCTTCTTAGCTGCTGCATCAACAACGCTGTGCTCGTAACCCTTGATCTTGATTCTTACCTTCTCGTTTGCTGCCATTTGATTTTTCAACTCCTTCTGTAGTTTGATACTGGCAAAAAGCTTGTTTTGAAAAATCCACTGTACCGTGTGTTTCATCTTAACGTCATCTACCCATTAGTTATCCGAACTCTTTCAGACACTTTAACAGCCGAATCAGCAGTGAAACCCACGTTTTCTGTAAATCTTTTCCGCCCGATTTCAAACCGGACCTGCTCCGTCGAAATTACCGCATTGTTATGCGCAACCTCCGACTTCAACGCCTATGCCGTTTTTATATTGGCGCATAGCTATAGCTACACACCCGCAAAAATAATTGTACCACATCGCAAAGCCAATTGCAAGAACTAATCTCGCAACGCAAAGAGAAATTTGCATGGTTTTTCAATCTGTTTTTATGCACTCTGCACAAAACATCCAAAAATCGCAGTACAATGCGGAATATCGCTCTTGAATATGCCTATTTGTATATTTTTCTTTGCATAATAATGGGGTATACTATTATAATATATAGGCAATAATCATCAGCACACTAACCCATTCACTGCCTCTGCGATGACCTCCGCCCAATGCGCGGTGAGCAAGTCCTCATCAACAACCGAAACGAGATGACCCTTGTGGCGAGGAATACCTGTGATACCACTTAGCAGGCTCACCATTGGTACTCCCAGCGCTATCACCGGCACACCAACAAACTCCTTTGTAAGCGCCGCCGTCTCAGCCATGACGCCCGAGCCGGGCTGCATTCCCGAATCGGACGCCTGCACCGTCCGACCGATTCGCAGCGGGTCTCTGCACGCGAGCGCGTCGATCGCCATTACACAAGCAGCATTCATCTCTCTCGCGACCGCACGCACCATTCTTGCCGTTTCGATTCCCGTGTTTGCTGCAACGTCTGTTTCAATGGCCGCGAAGCTTCTGCGTTCGCCGCCGCACCTGAGCAGCCTCACCGCCCTTGCGCCGAGGCTGTCGTGAGTAATGTCGGGATTGCCAAGTCCTGCCACAAGCACCAGACCCTTTCTCGGCAGCAGCTGCTCCAGCGCTTTCTGAAGCAGCATCTGCACTGCATGCTCATGCGGCTCGCCCTCAATGGTGATGTAACGTCCCTCGGCTTTTCCGAGGTGCTCCGAGGCAGCTTCGGATATACGCACATCAGATATCTGAGCCTTGCCAAATCTCCTGCGCACCACTTTTGCGCCGCTGATATCACCCATGCTTTCTGCTGCTTCAATTGCAAGTCCTGTTCTGTACATAAATTTCTCCTCAAAATCTTTAAAAAAATCTCAAAAAACTCTTGCATTTTAATTTAAGTTGTGCTATAATGAAGTGTACTATGAGAAAAAATAAACCGAGCTTATAAA
>JAZNWG010000217.1:0-1974 GCA_045593225.1 Oscillospiraceae bacterium | reverse complement strand
GGCGCGGCTGCACTTGACGGCACAGGCGCTGTAAAGGACGAGAACGGCGAGAGCATTATGAAATCCTGGTGGGATATGACAGAGGCGGATATCGACGCTTGCCTCAAGGCTACAACATGGCCCTGCGCAAACCTCGGCTATTTCCGCGGCGGCGGCTTCTCTTCCAGCTTCTCCACACAGGGAATCATGCCCTGCACATTTGCAAGAGTAAACCTTGTAAAGGGTCTTGGCCCGACTATCCAGATCATCGAGGGCTACACTGTTGAGCTTCCTGCTGACGTAAACAAGACCCTGCTTGACAGAACTGACCCCACATGGCCCAGCACATGGTTTGCTCCTATCTGCACAGAGGGCGCAACAGGCGATGTTTACAGCGTGATGGCTAACTGGGGCGCAAACCACGGCGCATTCGTATACGGCCACATCGGCGAGGATCTCATCACTCTCGCGAGCATGCTGAGAATCCCCGTATCGCTGCACAACATTGCAGACGAGCGTCTGTTCAGACCCCACGCTTGGAGCTGCTTCGGCACAAAGGACTACGAGGGTGCGGATTACAGAGCCTGCGCAACTTATGGAAGTCTTTATTAATATCGTATATAGCAAAAAGAATCTCCCCGCAAGAAGCGGGGAGATTTTTATGTAAAATTAAGACTTATTTGATGATAGTATCAAGCCATGCAATAGCTTCAGCTTCTGTTCTGAAGTGACCCTCCTGAATACCTGTCTTTGACTGCTTTTGATGAGTTTTTGCCTGTGCATCGGTAAAGAAAGAGCCGCCCACAACAAATGCCATAGCCTTGCAGTTAGCGTCCTCAAGCGCTTTGTGAAGATTTACAAGCTCTGCACTTATATCGGGTGAAACAGGCGACATTTTACTGATATCAGAAATATACCCCCAACCGGTAAGCTTCCATGCGGTGGACTGAGTTGAAAGAGTCTTTGTCAGCCACTGTATCTCCTCAAGCGTTGTAGAGCCCACGGCGCCTGATTTTATATACTTTTTACCTGCGATAGTTTCTACTGTTTGTGCACCATGCTTTAAATTCATAATATCCACTCCTTGATGATATTTATTATCAGTATCTACCGATATAATAATTATACCTCAAATCGCAAAAATGCACAAGTGTTTTTTCAAAAAAATATGTTTTTTGGCGAATTCCAACAAAAGCATTTGTATGATCATACAACATTCAGATAACTAAGCTTTGAACTTTCGAAAAGGTGCTATATACGAGAAAAAGAGGCTGTATCACGATCATCGTAAAGATTTTCGTCATACAGCCTCTCTTAAAATAAAGAAAGGTCACTGTGATCTTTTTTTATATACGCCGAATAAATGAAACGCTACAAATCAGCAGGTTTACCCAATCGGAGCGGTGAAACCGTAACGGTGTCCCGCGAGGCTACTGCGCCGCATCGTGCTAGGCACCAATTTTTCTGCGTTTGATCTATCAGCTCTTAAAGAGTGACGCCCTTACATTAAAAACGTTGCTGCTTTTCTGTTCTTCCTGCCCTGCGCCGTCACCTTTTCTGCGGGACTTTGCATTAAGGTTGTGATAGCTGAAAATCAAAACTTGATTTTCGGCGCTTAATGGAATACCATACCGAGCCACAGCTTTTTAAATCGGGGCTAAGCTTTGGACTTGCCGTGCCGCATAATATAAACAGCGACATTCCCGATAATGCGCGGATCATATAGCTTTACAGCTTATCCGTCTTTATTTTAACTTATTTTAAGTCAATTGTCAAGGGCTTTGCCGAAAATTAAGAAATATTTGGGTATTTGCTTAGTTTTTGCTGGCAATAATGGTTATTATGCCGAATTGACTTAGTTTACGGGTTGTGATACAATTATTGTATCAGTATTTTGGAGGGCGAAAAAATGATATTATCCGACAAGACCTTAATGAAAATGATAGAGGAGGGCACGCTTGGCGCAGCTCCGATTACCCCCGAGCAGATACAGCC
>JAZNWG010000216.1:0-3432 GCA_045593225.1 Oscillospiraceae bacterium | reverse complement strand
GCTTTCCGCAGAACAGCTTATTATGTTCCCCCATTCAGAGCTTCAAAATTCGTTTATTTATCTTTTACTTTGTACCGAAAAGTCTGTCGCCGCCGTCGCCGATACCGGGAACGATGTACAGATTCTCGTTCAGACCATCATCGATAGCACCGCATACGATCTCAACATCAGGGTGAGCCTCCTGCAGAGCCTTGATGCCCTCGGGACAAGTCAGAACGCACATGAACTTTACGTTCTTTGCGCCTGCGTTCTTTACGATCTCAACAGTCTTAACTGCGGAAACACCTGTTGCGAGCATGAGGTCAAGGATAATAACCTCGCGGTTTGCAATGTCAAAGGGCAGCTTGCAGTAATACTCGGCTGCGGAATTGTTGTTAGCCTTATCGCGGTAGATACCTACATGGCCTACCTTAGCAGCGGGAACGAGTGCAAGAGCACCGTCTACCATGCCGAGACCAGCTCTCATGATCGGAACAAATGCTACCTTTCTGCCGCTGATGATCTTAGCGTTAGCGAGCGCCAGAGGAGTTTCGATCTGAACCTCCTTCAGGGGCAGGTCGCGGGTCGCCTCATAGCAGATGAACATAGATATCTCGGAAACCAGCTCTCTGAATTCCTTGGAGCCTGTGTTCTTATCACGCAGCAGAGATATCTTATGCTGCACAAGGGGGTGGTCACATACATGTACGTTATTCATAATCAGTTTTCCTCCAGTTTCATTACCTTTTCAACGCGTCGTGCGTGTCTGCCGCCTTCAAACTCGGTATCGAGGAAGATATCGACGATCTCACAAGCAAGGCCTGCGCCCATAACACGACCGCCCATGCAGAGTGCATTTGCGTCGTTGTGAAGTCTTGTGTATTTTGCGGAATACCAGTCGCCGCACAGCGCAGCGCGTATTCCCTTTATCTTGTTGGCAGCCATTGAGATACCGATGCCCGTGCCGCAGATGAGTATCGCCTTATCACATTCGCCCGAGAGCACCTTTTTACAGGTAGTCTCAGCGATATCGGGATAGTCGATCGGCTCACCGTTGCAACCGCAGTCGATAAACTGCACACCTTTTTCTTCAAGGTGCTTTATTATCTCGAGCTTCAGCTCATAGCCGCCGTGATCACAGCCTATTGCTATCATTGTTATTCCTCTTTTCAGAAATGATTATCCAAAAAGGATATATTATATTATACAACTTTTTGAGTTACAGGTCAAGTATTATTTAGAAATATAGTTCAGCTTTTATCGGAATATGTCATTTTCAAGAGCGGTACCCATTCATCTTCCATTATTTTCTCGCCCGTAAGCACAAAGCCGTGTCTATGATAGAATGCAATGCCACGTTTATTATATTCCAGTGCCCATAAAAAGCTTGCATGAAGCGTGTCAACAGCATACCGAAGCAGCTTTTCGCCTATTCCCTTACTCTGAAACTGCGGCTCTACAAAGAGCTTTTCTATCTCATCGCCGTTTACGCGGATAATGCCTCTTACAACACCGTCGTCATATACAAAGCTGTTTTTCAGCGCCTCGGAACCTTCGGAATACTCCTTTGCCATGTCAACGACATTCAATTCTCCGAAATAAAACAGGTCATTATTGAAAAAAGGATAGAAATTCACGCGGTAATTGACAACGATCATCTCCGCGATACGCGATGCGTCAGACGGAACAGCGGGTCTGATAAAATCCATTTGTATCTCCTTTGGGGTTGATATGAGATCAGGTCTTGCCCTTTTCCCTTTCGAGTCTTTCACGCTCTGCCTGCGGAAGTCTTAAATAGCTCGGCATAAGCGCCGCAGCCTCGATAGGCTGCTTGCACTCTGCTGCAAAGCACACGCCCGAGCCACGCTGATACCGAATCGGCACAGGTGCGAGAGTAAAGCTGTGCTCGGTCATATCGTCAAGTATCTCCGCGCCGTCACCTGCAAGGATTATTTTTCCTCCAAGCGTCTTGATCTCCTCGTAAAGGTCAGCCGCTTTAATTGCTCTGTCCTCGCACATACGAGTTATAACGCCGTTTCTGCTGCTGAAAAGTGCGTTGTACACCTGACCGCAGCGTGCGTCCATAGCACAACAGATTATGCCGTCTATGCCGACAAAATTATATGCTATGGCTTCAAGTGTAGACACCTCGATACAGGGCTTATTTGCACCCATTGCCATGCCCTTTACGCTTGCAATTCCGATACGAAGTCCCGTAAACGAACCCGGACCTGATGTTATTGCGATCGCGTCAACATCGGATAGCGCGATATCCGCGTTTTTCAGCATGCTTTCCACCATGGGAAGCAGCGTCTGAGAGTGCGTATGCTTGGTATTCAGGAACTGCTCCGCAACTATCCTACCGCCGTCGCAAAGCGCACAGCCTGCGGTTATAGCAGATGAATCTATGCCTAAGATCATTTTTGCCTCCGTTACAGCCTTATTGCTGTTTCAATAGCTATTTTCATTATGCGCTCGCGCATATCATCAGACATTTTACCGAGAATACGGCTGTCCCACTGCTCGCCGTCAAGGCAATCCGCAGCATACAGGAACTGATACACCTCATAGCCGCGGAACTGTGCCGCAGCCATTATTGAAGCGCATTCCATCTCGACCACGGAGCAGCCCTCGCTCTTACGCTTATGCATATTATCCTGCGTTTCGCGATAGACAGCGTCGGTAGTCCATGTTTTTGTCTTTATGTATGGTACTGAAAGCTCGTCGAATATCACTGCGAGCCTGTCAGCGCTCTGTACCTCGATGAAATCAGAGGGCGGAGCGTAATGATAGCTCGTTCCCTCGTCACGGTAGGCAGCTGTCGGAACTAACAGATGACCTGCAGTTATATCCTTATCAAGCGAGCCACAGGAGCCGAAATACAGCACTTTTTTTGCGCCAAGCGCGTGCATCTCCTCCAGCAGTCCGACTGCTGCAGCGCCGCCGATGGTGCTGCAGAAAAAGCCCAGCTTTCTGCCGTTGTACTCAAAGCTGTACACAGGTATCCAATAGGCTGCGGATAAAACACATGCGACCGTAGGCGTGGGCATCTCCGAAAGCTCAGAGGTAAAGCGGTGATCAAACGTCACTATGAGCGTTTCGGGCATCTTGGGATTTGGCTGCATAACATCGCGCGCGGAAAATATCTCTGCGCTTTTACTGTCAAATGTATCTATAATACTCATATCAATCTCCGAAATACTTGCCGCTTACCGTAATTCTTCTGCCTGTTTCGGACAGCTTTTCGATACACACCGAGATGACATCACCAAGCTCACCTTTAAGCTCTGCGATATTCTCACTCCACTCAGCTGCGATTATTCCGCCGCGGTCGAAGTAATCAAAAAAGCCGATCGCATAAAGGTCGTCATAGCTCTCGATACGGTAAAGGTCGAAATGGAACAGCGGCACATCGCCGTAATACTCGTTCACGAGCGCAAAGGTAGGGCTGGT
>JAZNWG010000215.1:0-6009 GCA_045593225.1 Oscillospiraceae bacterium | reverse complement strand
GATAACGTCAGCCTCAGCTGTTGTCGCTTCTGCTGTCGAGCTTGCTTCGGCGGTAGAAGCAGCCTCTGCGGTATCGGGCTTTTCGTCCTTAGCAGGCTCGTCCTCAGCTTCAGCTGTACCGAGATCAACGTACTTCACTACCTTTACAGAGGTAATCACGATCTCCTCAACAGGCTTTGATTTCTCACTGTAAGCATTGCTTTCTACTTCGCAGGATGCGATAGCTTCAAGCACTTCATAGCCTTCATAGACCTGTCCGAAAACAGTATAGCCACCGTCCAGCATAGGCATACCGCCGACGTCCTTGTACTTCTGCGTTGTAAACTCAGTGGCCTCGTTTACCATGCTTGCAAGGTTTGTGTAGTATTGCTCCTTGTATGCGTAGGTCTTGTATTCTGCGCTGTCAGGTGTCGCGCCTGCCTTGAGGTCAGTGTTTGCGGCAGCAGCAGCACGTACCTGCTCTGTGTCAATAGTATTGAGATCCTGCGGCTGATCGTTTGTAACGATAAAGAACTGTGCGCTGTTTTCGCCCGCAACATTAGCATAGCTCAGCGCACCGTAGAAATGACGTGCCTGCTGGCTTATTTCAAGATCAAATGTTCCTTCGTCGTTGATAAGGGCCTTGCCGCCTGTGCCGTCACCATTGAGCGAGCCTCCCTGAATAAAGCTATCCTCAAGTACGCGGTGGATCTTCAGACCCTCATAGTATCCTTGCTCTGCAAGCATTGTAAAGTTCTCCACAGCCTTGGGCGCAAGGTCGGGGAAGAGCTTGGCCTTGATAGTGCCATAGCCGTCTATGGTAATCTCTGCGATAGTATCGCCCTCGACGAGATTGATCATCTCGGTGTTTCCTACCGAGGACTTAACAGAGCTGTCACAGCCGACAGCGCTGAAGATACAGCTTGCTGCAAGTATAGCGCCAAGAATTATACGTCCTATTTTCATATTACGCACGTCCTTTCACAGTCCTGTTATTCAGTGTATTCGGTAACCTTTACCGAGGTGATGGTGATTGTTTCAACGGGCTTGGAGTTTTCGCCGCCCGAGTTGAGCTCCACTTCGCATGCGGATATGCTGTCGATAACGTCAAAGCCCTCGTAGACCTGTCCGAAAACAGTGTAGCCACCGTCAAGGGAAGGCGTGCCACCGACCTCGAGATACTTAGACTTTACATCATCGGAAGCATTTTCGATAAAGTCGGCCATGTTGGTGTAGTATTTTTCCATGACCTCATAGTAAGAATAAGCGTCAGTGCCGACCTGACACATTTCCTTATATGTTTTGAATATTGCAGCAGTATCCTTTATGCCCTGAATATCAAAAGTTGAGAGATCCTGTGGCTTTTTGTTATTTACGATATAGAACTGGCAGGTATTCTGACCTGCTGCGTTGGCGTAGCAGAGCGCGCCATAGAAGTGGCGTGCTTCCTTGTTGATCTCCACGCCGAACGAGCCGCCGTCAGCAGCTTTACCGCCTGTTCCGTCTCCGTTGAGCGAGCCACCCTGAAGCATGAAGTCGGACATGACGCGGTGAACAGTAAGTCCGTCATAAAAACCGCTGTCAGCAAGCTTTACGAAATTCTCCACGCCCTCGGGAGCGACTTCGGGTAAGAGCTTAGCCTTGATAGTGCCGTAGCCCTCAATGTTGAATTCAGCGATCTTGTCACCGTTTTGGAGTACGATATCCTTGATATTTCCTTCAGTGCTTTCCTCGGCAGCACAGCCTGCTGTGAAAGCCATACAAGCAGCAGCGAGAACGCACATGATGATCTTTTTTATCTTCATTTGTTTTTCCTTTCGCAAATAGCTTATTCAGCGTCAGCAGAAGCCTCGTCAGAGGAGTATACGGAAATGGTCACGGAGTTTATCTTCACTTCCTGCTGTGGAATGCCGTCCTCGTCAGTGGGGATAGCGCAGATATTCTCGATAACATCATATCCGACATAGGTCTGACCGAATACAGTGTAGGTTCCGCCTGCGCCGAAAACGCCGCCTATCTCATAGAACTTGTCAAACAGATAAAGCAGATTTTCACGAGCCGCCTCGTCCTCATATTCCATAGCAGAGGCCTTAAGCTCGTCTATCGCTTCCTGAGTGAGGGTCTCCTCATCTGTGTTGCAGATAAACCAACGTGCGTCACTGTAGCCGGGCTGCTCGGAGAAGGTGAGAAGCGCACCCTTGAAAGGCCAGAGATTAACATTACACTCGTTGTCGATAAGCTCGTCATCGCTTTCTCTTGCGATATAGTTGCCCTCAGCGTCCTTTGTGTAGCCGGACAGGAAGTACATGTTGCTCATGATTCCTGCAACGTCAAGACCGTTATAGTATCCTGCCTCTGCCTTTTCGATAAATCGCTCAACGGTGTTTGGAGCGTACTCGGGATAGAGAACTGTACGGATCTCGCCCTTGCTGGTGTCAAATATAGCGATTGTATCGCCGTCCTTGGGTCCCTCAAGCTGTACAAGCTCCATGGTAGTGAAATCATATTCTCCCAGTACGTTGTAGGTAGTCTGTTCGGTCTGAACACAGCCCGACATGGTAAGCGTTAAAGCCGCGCAAAAAGCGGCGAGTATTTTTTTCAAGATGATATCCTTTCTTTTGCGCTGTTTTTCACAGCGAGTATGCCTTGACAATAAACTTATGCCTTCTTTACGATGGTGCCCTGACGAGTCTCCTCAACGATATAACCCATAGCGGTGATCTTATCGCGGATAGAATCAGCCAGTGCGAAATCTTTAGCCTTGCGGGCTTCCTTGCGCTGCTCGATAAGCTCGGTGATCTCCGCAGGTATCTCCTCATCCTTATTATTATACAGCAGACCGAGTACATTTGTCAATGCTGTAAATTCATCTCTGTAAGCAATTAAGTCACCCTTTGTTGCCTTTCCTGAAGCAACAGCGGTATTTATCTTTCTTACAAGCTCGAAAATAGCTGCAATTCCGTCTGCTGTGTTGAAGTCGTCGTCCATTACCTTTACGAACTGCTCGCGCGCTGCCTTTACATCAGCAAGTACATTTTCGCTTGCAGCGCCTTCTGCAGCGGCGTCGATAGCTCTGTTCAGGCTGTCACGGCAGGTGTACATACGCTGAAGTGCAGCCTTGCAGCTCTCTATAACTTCGAGAGTATAGTTCAGCTGGCTTCTGTAATGAACGGAGAGCAGCATGAAACGGATTGGCTCGTAGCCGTATTCCTTGGAGAGGTCACGCACCATGAAGAAGTTGCCCTTGGACTTAGACATCTTGCTGCCGTCAACATTCAGCATGCCGTTGTGCATCCATACGTTTGCGAGAGGGCAGCCTGTTGCGCATTCGCTCTGTGCGATCTCGTTCTCATGGTGGGGGAATATAAGGTCAGCGCCGCCACCGTGAATGTCGATAGTGTCGCCGATATAATGGCGGCTCATAGCGGAGCATTCGATGTGCCAGCCGGGACGGCCCTTGCCGAAGGGAGAATCCCAGTAAGGCTCGCCTTCCTTTGCAGCCTTCCATACAGCAAAGTCCATAGGATCGCGCTTTAAGCTGCCTACCTCGATACGAGCGCCTGCCTGAAGATCCTCAAGCGGCATGTGAGAAAGCTTGCCGTATTCGGGGAACTTTGTTGTATCAAAATAAACGTCGCCGCCTGCTTCATATGCAAAACCCTTGTCAACAAGAGTCTTTACGATATCAATGATAATATCCATATTTTCCGTAACCTTGGGGTGAACGTCTGCTCTGCGGACATTCAGACCGTCAGCATCGGTGAAATACTCCTTGATAGCGTTCTCGGAGACCTCGTGAGCGGTGATACCAAGCTCGTTTGCTTTCTTGATGATCTTGTCGTCTACATCGGTGAAGTTCTGTACATAGAAAACCTTGTTGCCGCGGAATTCAAGATAACGGCGCAGCGTATCGAATACGCACAGAGCTCTCGCATTACCGATGTGGATAAGGTTGTAAACAGTAGGACCGCACGCGTAGATCTTTACGGTGCCGTCGGTCAGAGGCTTAAGCTCCTCTTTTTGTCTTGTCATAGTGTTGTAGATCTGCATTTATTTATCCTCCTTGGTTATATGTTGTATTATGTAGGGGCGGAATCTATTTCCGCCCGTTTTTGATGTAGACATTTAGGGCGGATATTGAATCGCCCCTACGGAATGCAATAGACGTTATTATTCGTTGCTGTTCAATTTCTTTTCCAGCTCCTCAACCTTCTTTTCAAGCCGCTCGATATGAACGAGCTGCTCGCACAGGCGCTGGGAAACAGGGTCTGGAATGTGGATCTGGTCGAGATCGCTGTTCGGGGAAACGCCTACCTTTACGCCATCGCGCTTTACGACCTTAGCGGGTACACCGACAGCGGTACAGTTCGGCGGAACCTCCTCCAGCACCACCGCGTTAGCCGCGATCTTTGAGTTGTCACCTATCGTAAACGGGCCAAGCACTCTCGCGCCTGCACCAACAAGAACGTTGTTTCCGAGGGTAGGGTGACGCTTGCCGACGTCTTTACCAGTACCGCCGAGTGTGACGTTCTGATACAGCGTGCAGTTATCGCCGATTATCGTAGTTTCGCCTATGACAACGCCTGCACCGTGGTCGATAAACAGCCCCTTGCCGATCTGTGCACCTGGGTGTATCTCGATTCCTGTTTTGTTTCTGGAGCGCTGGGATATCCACCTTGCGATGAAATAATGTCCGCGCTCGTGCCACCAGTGGGCGCGGCGGTAGGCTCTTATCGCCTTGAACGAGGGGTAGAGGAAATATACCTCCCACGCTGAGCGCACCGCAGGGTCACGCTCCTTTATCGAGTTTATTTCTTCTCTTATCTTTTTGAACATAGCTGCCTCCTTTCGGGGGTAATAAAAAAGCCTTCGCACCAAAACGGTGCGAAGGCGTGGTTATAGTTACGCGGTTCCACTTCGCTTCAGGTTTTCGGACGGCAATAATACCACATCTGCTTTGTCATTCACTCCTCGGCGTACACAAAGTACGCAGTCGGAGCGATCTTCGCGCATCTGCGGCATTCTTGCCGCCCGAATTGCAGTACTATCGCAGAAAACCTCTCAAACTCCTTAACGCGGAGAACGGACAGAGATACTAAAATTCCCCCTGTCGGCTGTCGGACGCACTTCATCGGGGCCGCACGCTGCGCTCACACCTTACCGCAGCTCTCTGAGGAACGACTTTACCGCCTACTCTGACCGAGTTATTGCCTTTGAATATATTGACCTTTATATATTATAGCGCAGAATCTCGCATTTTGCAAGTGGTTATCACGATTTCAGCAAAAAATCACAAAAGCCAGCGCCATAATCAGCTTTGTATCGGCTTTTTCGTGCAAAAGGACAAGCAGCACAGCAAGCAGAAGCAGCATATCCTTATCCTGCGTCAGCTGTGACAGGGGAGAGGAGCGGTGCGAAGGCGTATGTGCCTTGTTGTAGTGTGGCGGCTCGGGTGAAGGCTCACGGATATGCTGCGGCTCGCCCCCGTCTGTGTTGTGGCGCTCTACAGCCTTATAAAGCGTTGAGCCTGCGGAATTCCATACCATCGTATCACTCCTTAAAACAGCTTTCCGAGCATGCCGCTCTCCTTAAGCACAGGAAGCAGCGCGAACAGCTTCATGAATTTGACCGCCGCATCTACCTTGGTGCGGTTCTCTTCGCGGAGGAGCGGTTTCAGCGCGAGCAGCAGACGCTCGTTGTCATCTGTCTTGTTCATGCTTTCAAAAAGCCCCATCAGCGTAAGCAGCATATTGGGATCAAGATTTCCGAATATACCGCTGTCTTTTTCGTTTTTGCTGCTTTCATCGCTTTCGGGTGTGTCGTCAGCGTCCGCAGCTAGTGCACGGAGGATATCCTCAATATCGTTCATATATCCTCCTTTGGCTGGTGTTACTTCTGACTCAGTATCTTCATTACCTCCTGTGGTGAGGACGCTCCTTTAAGCTTTGTCATAAGCTCCTTGTTGCCAAGTATCTCGCGGAGCTTTGCCTTGTCGCTTTTTGAAAGACCCGCAGAGAGCGCTGACATATC
>JAZNWG010000214.1:0-4444 GCA_045593225.1 Oscillospiraceae bacterium | reverse complement strand
GCTCATATTTCAGGAAAAATGCGGATGCATTACATAAAAATTCTGCCAGGAGACAGAGTAAGACTCGAAATGTCGCCTTATGATCTGACAAAAGGCAGAATCACATGGCGTGCCAAGTGATTGCGGCAAAGTAAACAAACCTATAAGGAGGGTTATTTAAATGAAAGTAAGACCTTCAGTTAAGCCCATTTGCGACAAGTGCAAGGTTATCAAGCGCAAGGGCAGAGTTATGGTTATTTGTGTTGAACCTAAACACAAGCAGAGACAGGGCTAATAAGCCTTAATCCCAATTAAGAGGAGGAAAAGATATGGCAAGAATTGCTGGTGTAGACCTGCCCAAGGAAAAGCGCGTAGAGATCGGTCTGACCTATGTTTACGGCATCGGCAGAAAGTCTGCAATTGATATTCTGGCTAAGGCCGGTGTAAATCCTGACACACGTGTTAAGGATCTCACTGACGACGAAGAGAACAGAATTCGTGAAGTAATCGATCAGGGCTATGTTGTAGAGGGTGACCTCAGAAGAACTGTTGCACTCAACATCAAGCGTCTGGTTGAGATCAACTGCTACCGCGGTACACGTCATCGTAAGGGTCTTCCCTGCCGTGGTCAGCGTACAAAGACTAACGCAAGAACTCGCAAGGGTCCTAAGAAGACTATTGCAAACAAGAAGAAGTAATCACACGAGAAAGGTGGTATTTTAATGGCAACTAAGGGCAAGCAGGTTATCCGCAGACGCCGCGAGCGCAAGAACATTGAAAACGGCGCTGCTCATATCCAGTCCACATTTAATAATACGATCGTTACCATCACCGACCTTCAGGGCAACGCTCTCTCTTGGGCAAGCGCAGGCGGACTCGGCTTCAGAGGCTCCAGAAAGTCCACTCCCTTCGCAGCTCAGACTGCAGCTGACGTTGCTGCTAAGGCAGCTATGGAACACGGTCTTAAGACAGTTGAAGTATTCGTAAAGGGTCCCGGCGCAGGTCGTGAGGCAGCTATCAGAGCTCTGCAGGCAGCAGGTCTCGAGGTTAAGCTCATCAAGGACGTTACACCTATCCCCCACAACGGATGCCGTCCCCCCAAGAGAAGACGTGTATAACAGATGACAAACCGAGCTTTCGTTTGCTCGGCGTCGGCAGCTTAGTGCCGATACTAACTATTAAATAACGGAGGAATTTTACAATGGCAGTTAATCGTGATCCGATTTTAAAGAGATGCAGAGCGCTCGATCTGAGCCCCGCAGTTCTCGGTTATGACAAGAAGTCCAACAGAAACCCTGGTGGCAACAGAAGAAAGAAGGAGTCCGAGTACGGCATGCAGCTCAAGGAGAAGCAGAAGCTGAAGTTCGTTTACGGCGTTTCTGAGAAGCAGTTCTACCACTACTATGAGCTCGCTACTAAGATGGAAGGTATCGCCGGTGAGAACCTCATCAAGCTCCTCGAGTCCCGTCTTGACAATGTTGCTTTCAGAATGGGTCTTGCTTGCACACGCCGCGAGGCTAGACAGCTGGTTTCCCACGGTCATTTCTGTGTGAACGGCAAGAGAATCGATATCCCTTCCTACAGAGTTAAGGTTGGCGATGTTATCTCTCTGAGAGAAAACAGCAAGAAGAGCAAGAAGTTTGAGCAGGTTGCAGAGGTTGCAGGCGGCAGAATCACTCCCCTGTGGCTGGAAGTTAACAAGGAAGCAAGCACCGCAAAGGTACTCCGTGCTTTCCAGCGTGAGGAACTCGATTTCGAGATCGCTGAGCACTTAATTATCGAGTTGTATTCTAAATAATAGCTTAGTAGCATACAGATATTTAGTGCAGTTATTTTTAATTCATGATCTGCTCCCGCTGTTTAAATTCCGCGGACTGTGCCAATACTTGATAGTAAAGGCACAGGCAGAGTGTGATTTAAAATTAACAGCGAATACGACAATAAGCACAGGATAATTAACAGACGAGAACTTGTGGAGGGTTACCATGCTTGAAAAAATCGAAAAGCTCAATATTGAGACCTCTAAATTAAGGTCTGACGGAACTTATGGAATGTTCGTTCTGGAGCCGCTCCAGAGCGGATACGGAAACACCTTGGGCAACAGCCTGAGAAGGGTTTTACTCTCCTCTTTACCGGGTGTTGCTGCTACATCTGTCAAGATCGACGGTGTTCAGCACGAATTTTCGACCATTCCCGGAGTTAAAGAAGATGTTACAGAAATAATCCTCAACATCAAGGGACTCAGAGCAAAGATGTACGGCGAGGCTCCCAAGACCATCTACATCGAGGCTGAGGGCGAGGGCGAAGTTACTGCCGGTGATATCAAGACCGACAGCGAGGTCGAGATACTCGATCCCGGTATGCACATCGCTACACTCAGCGCAGGTGCAAAGCTGTACATGGACATTTCACTTGACAGAGGAAGAGGCTACGTTTCTGCTGAGCAGAACAAGGAGCAGCTTCAGCCTGTTATCGGCGTTATCCCGATCGACAGCATCTACACTCCCGTGCTCAAGTGCAATTACACTGTAGAAAACACACGCGTTGGCCAGAGAACAGACTATGAGAAGCTCATAATCGAGATCTGGACAGACGGCACTATCTCCGCTAAGGAGGCTGTTTCCTACGCAGCAAAGATCCTCATTGAAAGACTGAAGCTCTTTGCAGAGCTGTCCGATGATTCGGAGCAGCCCGAGCTGATGGTTGAGAAGGAAGAGAACCGCAAGGACAAGCTGCTTGAGATGACTATCGAAGAGCTTGAGCTTTCTGTTCGTTCCTTCAACTGCCTGAAGAGAGCAGGTATCAACACCGTTGACGACCTCATCAACAAGTCCCCCGAGGACATGATGAAGGTAAGAAACCTCGGTAAGAAGTCTTTCGACGAGGTCAAGGCTAAGCTCAACTCCCTTGGATTTGACTTAACACCATCTGAAGATAGCAACTAATTTACGGTTGGCAAAATAAAACCGAATTCCTATTGAAAGGAGAATAAAAATGCCAGGTACAAGAAAGCTGGGCAGACCCAGCGACCACAGAAAAGCAATGCTCAGAGGCATGGTAACATATCTGCTGGAGAACGGCAAGATTGAGACCACCGTTACACGTGCAAAGGAAGTTCGCGCAGAGGCTGAGAAGATGATCACTCTCGGCAAGGCTAACACACTGCACACAAAGCGTCAGGTTCTTTCCTACGTTACTAAGGAAGATGTTGCGAAGAAGGTATTCGACGAGATCGCTCCCAAGTACGCAGACAAGAACGGCGGTTACACAAGAATCTACAAGATCGGCCCCCGCCGCGGCGACGCAGCTGAGATGGCTATCATTGAGCTTGTTTAATTAAAAACTAAGATCCCTCCGAGCTTTCGGAGGGATTTTTGTTTGTTGACTTTTAATGCTGTGGTTGGTATAATAGTAACAGCAAGGAGGCATTGATATGGAACTGAAAGAGCTTAGTATCAAGGACATCAATGAAATAAAGCAGCTGTTTTACGATATATTCACAAAAGAGCCGTGGAATGATGACTGGAGCAACGAAAACCAGCTCCATGAGTATATTTCAGACCTCATCGGAAACAGAAATTCGCTGTCGTTTGGACTGTATGAGGGGGATGAGCTTATCGGTCTGTCGCTGGGCAGCGTTATGCATTGGTGTACAGGCACAGAATATTACATATTTGAGTTCTGCATAAAGACTGAAAATCAAGGTAAAGGCGCTGGAACAGCATTTCTGAAGCAAGTGGAGGAGTATGTACAAGCTAAGCAGATAACGCATATTTTCCTGCAGACGGAGCGCACCGTTCCCGCTTATGAGTTTTACCGTAAAAATGGCTTTACGGAGGCTACGGAGCACGTTTCGCTTTATAAATATTTTTGATAGGAGCGGCAATGACGACGATCAAACTCCCCGACGGACGGGAGATATGTTATGAGCTTACCCGCAAGCGTGTGAAGAACGTCAATATGCGTGTAAGAGCCGACGGCATCGTGTATGTTTCGGCAAGCACACGCGTAAGCGTAAAGCGTATTGAGGAGATACTGACCGAGCGTGCGGAGTTTATATTAAGGGCTGCGGAGCAGCTTAAAAACCGCGAGCAGCGAAGCGAGATAAGCGCCGAGCAAATGCGCTGGCTTGGGCGAGAATATCCCGTACGCGTGCTGCGCAATTTCAGCGAGCGAGTGTCGCTTGAGGAAAACGAGCTGCGCGTGTATACAGCTCACCCTGAAAATGCGCAGGAAATGCTGAAACAGTGGGCAACCGAGCGTTTTTCGGCGCTTATAGCGGAGCTTAATACCGAGGTGCGCAGCTCTTTGCAGCAAGAGGGACTAACACCGCCGCCAACCCGAATTTCTATAAAGGACATGAAAACGCGCTGGGGAAGCTGCTCTTACACGCGCGGGCATATCTCGATAAACGTGCGGCTTATGGCGTATCCGAGAGAAACAGTGCTGTCGGTGCTGTGGCATG
>JAZNWG010000213.1:0-1816 GCA_045593225.1 Oscillospiraceae bacterium | reverse complement strand
TTGAAGACCCCGTTACCGCCAAGAAGGACATCGGCTATCTGCCCGAGCAGCCGCCCCTGTACCTTGACATGACAGTAATGGAGTACCTCAATTTCGTATACGAGCTCAAAAAGTGCAGGCTGCCAAGAAAGTCGCACCTTAAAGAAATATGCGACCTTGTTAAGATAACCGATGTTTCAAAGCGCGTTATCCGCAACCTTTCAAAGGGCTACAAGCAGCGTGTAGGACTTGCACAGGCGCTCGTAGGAAATCCCAAGGTGCTTATCCTTGACGAGCCGACAGTAGGTCTTGACCCCAAGCAGATCATCGAGATAAGAACACTTATCAAGAAGCTCGGCAAGAACCACACAGTTATCCTGTCCTCGCATATCCTGTCCGAGGTACAGGCTGTATGTGACCGTATCGTGGTCATCGACAAGGGCAGACTTGTTGCTAACGACACCACCGAGAACCTTTCACATAACCTTTCCGCTGACCACAAGCTGACAGTTCAGATCGAGGGTCCGCAAAAGGAGGTAAAGGCTCTGCTGCAGGGCATTCCGCAGATGGTGGAGGTACATGTGAACCGCGCTGTTGATAAGACTACATCAGAGTATTCGCTCAACGCAAAAGAGGGCGCAGATGTTCGCCGCGAGGTGTTCAAGCGTATGGCAGAGCGCAGCTATCCGATACTTCTTATGCGCTCGTCCGAGCTTACGCTTGAGGAGATATTCCTGAAGCTCACCACAGGCGATTTCTATGGCAATCTTGAAGATGGGGGTGCGAAGAAATGACAGCAATATTAAAACGTGAATTCGCATCATATTTCACATCTCCTTTAGGCTATGTGTTTTTAGCGGTATTCTACTGCTTCTCGGGTCTCTTCCTGTGGATGATGTCCCTTACATCAGGCTCTGCTGATATGTCGGGAACATTCCTTTGGATGTTCTTTATCATGATAATCCTCATTCCTGTTCTCACCATGAGAACAATGGCTGACGACAAGCGTCAGAAGACCGATCAGCTGACGCTGACCTCTCCGATAAGCCTTTTCGGACTGGTAACAGGCAAGTTCCTTGCGGCATTCTTTATCTTCATGCTGGGCGTTGCGGTGCTGCTGGTATATGCTGTGTTCATTTCGGGCGCAGTTGCCGATACCGCGGCAAATTCGGGCGTTGAAGCAAGCTTTGGCTGGGCTTCCGTATTCGGTAACCTTGTAGGCATCACACTTGTCGGTGCTGTGTTTATCTCGGTCGGAATATTCATTTCCAGCCTTACCGAAAATCAGATGATCGCTGCTATCGGCTCTATCGGCGCAAATATCGTGCTGTGCCTGTTCGATGTTCTTGCAAACTATGTTCAGATCGACTGGCTTCAGGAGCTTATAGTATCGCTTTCTGTATTCTATAAGTATCAGGAGTTCACCTACGGCATCTTCAGCCTTACAAATATCGTGTTCTTCCTTAGCCTTATCGTATTATTCAACTTCTTTACGATGCGCGTCCTTGAGCGCCGTCGCTGGAGCTGAGAAAGGGGGCTTTGAAGATGAAAAAAGATAACAATAATATCGAAAAAGAGATCGAGGTTTCCGAGGCTGTGGAAGCAGTGGAGGAAACAGCAAAGCCCGAAAAGGCTAAAAAATTCAACAAGCGTAATTTCAAGCACGGCACTATGTCGGTGATACTGACAGTTGTGTTCGTTGCTGCGGTAATTCTGGTGAATGTCATCGTAGGACTTATCTCCGAGCGCTTTGACACAGACGTTGACCTTTCCGATTCGGGAATGTACACTCTCGAGGAGGATACGGAGGCTAAGTCGGTGGCCAAGCGGTCTTAGG
>JAZNWG010000212.1:0-7779 GCA_045593225.1 Oscillospiraceae bacterium | reverse complement strand
CTTGTTTCCGCTGAAGCAGGCAGCGGTTATTGCAATGTTTATTGGTCTCATTGTACTTCTTTCGCGGTTGTTATTCCGAAAAAGCAGCCCGGAATAGGGACGGCTGTTTTTTTAGCTCTTTATCGGCTCGCGCTTTTCCTTCAGTGCGTCAGCGGGACGGTTTTTGTCGTCTCTGTATAGGGTAACAGTGAATTCAGTGCCCTTGCCCTCGGTGCTGTGGACGCTTATCTGTCCGCTGCACAGGCTCAGCACTCTTTTTACCAGCGGCAGTCCGAGTCCGTTGCCCTTTGTGGCGTGCGAAGAGTCAGCCTGATAGAATTTCTCGAAGATATGCGGAAGCGCCTCGGCAGGGATAGCGTCACCGCTGTTCTGAACGCGTACTGTTATGACACCGCTTCCCTCGCGGCACTTAACGCGTATACTGCCGTTTTCGGGAGTGAACTTCACCGCATTGTCAAACAGATTGTTCCATACATGAGCCAGCAGCTGCTCGTTCCAGAAAAATTTCGTCTCGTCAAGGTCCATATCTATCTCGATATTCTTTTCTGTCCAGCGCGGCTCCAGCTTCAGCATACAGTTCCTCAGCTGCTCGTCAAGCGAAAAATTAGTCTTGTCCGAGATTATATCGCGGTTTTCCATATTGGTGAGCAGCAGCGTATTTGCTGACAGTACCGAGAGATATTCCGCCTCGTCAAGGATTATTTTTGAGAATTCCTTTTGTTGCTCGGGCGTGAGGTCGCCCTCGTGCAGCTGCCTTGCAAACCCACAGATAGACGCAAGCGGTGTTTTGAACTCATGCGAAAAATTCGCGATAAAGTCCTTTCTGAACATTTCTGTACGCGACAGCTCCTCGGTCATCTCGTTGAACATAGCGATAAGCTGATTCAGCTCTGCAACGGTATATTTTTCCTTCCAGCTCATCTCAAGGTGTGCGGTATAGTCGCCCTGCGTTACCTTTTTGGTCGCCTTTATAAGCTCGCTCAGAGGGTGCAGCACGATATTACCTGCGATTATTGCGAGAAGTCCGCCTATCACGATACTTGCTGCGATAGAGGCTATCATGGAGGTGGTGTCGTTGGTGCCGCCGCCGAGGTAGCCGATCACGATGGCGCCTGTAAAGGTAAGAGCCTCCGCGATGACGAACACTATCAGTACCATCAGTGCAAGCTTGAAGGTAAGCCGCGTGGTGTAGCGCCTTTTTTTGCGGCGTTTTAGCTTTTCATATTTCGATCTTGCCATATCAGCCTGCCTTGATCTTATGCGTTGCCTTGTATCCGAGACCGCGTACGGTGACTATCTCAAAATCCTCGTTGTCGCGGAAGCGTTCTCGCAGGCGGTTTATGTGAACGTCAACTGTGCGGATCTCGCTGTCAGAGTCCATTTCCCAGAACTCGTCCATGAGATTTGTACGGGTGAAGGTCTTGTCGGGGAAGGACAGCAGCTTGAAAAGTATCTGAAATTCCTTTTTGGGGAGCGTTACGGTTTCGCTGCCATAGCGCACCTCAAGCGAGTCGTATATCAGCTCGGTGCTGCCTACTGTGACCTTTTTTTCCTCCGATATCTTTGCGCGGCGCATCAGCGCCTTTATACGCAGCAGCATTTCTATCTCGTCAACAGGCTTTACCATAAAGTCGTCTGTGCCGAGGGTGAATGCTTTACGCACGTCTTCTGCACCGTCTCGCGCCGTGATGACAAGTACGGGTATCTCGCTGCCGCCCTCGCGCAGAGTCCTCAGAAATGTATAGCCGTCCATTTCAGGCATCATCACATCGAGGACGATAAGATCTATGTGGCTTGTTTCAAGCAGCTCAAGCGCCTCTCTGCCGTTAGACGCAGTGAAAGGCTTGTAGCCGTTCTTTTCCAGTGTATACTCGTAAAGACGGCGGATATGTGCGTGGTCGTCCACGACGAGGATATTGAACATTTTTGCTCTCCGTTATACGGGAAGCGTGCGCTGAAGCGGCACTACTCTACCCTCCATCAGCATATGCAGATAGTCTGCGGGCTCGTTTATGGGTTCGGGAACAGAAATTCCGCTTCCGAACAGTGCGTGCAGGTGATGGCTGTCCGAGCCGCCTGTCTTGATAAGCCCGTACATGTCAGCATAAAGAGTTGCACGCTCGTTGTACATCTTGCGTGGGTCGTGGCTGCCGTTTATCACCTCTACCGCGTCAACATCGTAGGGGTACAGGCTGAGGTGGTGGATATAGGGATCGCTGCGGAACGGGTGCGCGTGCACGATAAAACCACCCAGCTCGTTTCTGATGGTGTGGAACAGCTTGCGCTCGTCCTCGTACATCAGCAGCTGCTCGTTAGCCTTTATCCAATCCTTGTCTATGCCGTAGATAAGAAAATCTGCCCAGTTCTTGCAGTATTCAATTCCGAAGAATACCTTAAGCCCTATCTCGTCGCCGACTGCCTTAGCTATTTCATAGCCTTCGCAGTAGCGGTCAACGCGCTCTTCCCAGGGCAGATCGCGTGGAACAGATGTATTTCCGTTGAAAAAGTGATTTGTCACGAATATTCCGTCATAGCCCATCTCTTTATGGGCTCTTGCCATATCTGCGGCAGGGGCACTTGAGCAGGCGCTGCCTTCCTTGGTGTGGAGATGAGTCTCGTATTTATACATTTCAGCTGTATCCTTTCGCTTTGATTTGCGTGAAAAACAGGGCTCCCGACATGGGCGCCCTGTTATGTACATAAATGAACGATATCAGAAATCGATGTCGTTTACTGCGGAGTTTGCAAGCTGCAGCTCCTTCTTGGGAATCCTCTTTAAAGGTGAATACTCAAACTTCTTACATGCGTCATATGTCTTTACGGGGCCGAACTTTGAGCACATGATCTTGTCGCCCTCGCCGGGTGTGCCGAGTGCACAGTACTTGCAGGACGGCTTTATATTATTTCCGAACAGCTTCTTCTTAGCCATAGCAGTATACCTCCTAAATATAATTTCCTTGCTACCATTATATCACAACATCTGAAAAATGTCTACTTTTTTGTTAAACAATTTTTATCAATTCTTTTGTGGATTTTGACGAAACAGCGGCTTTCTTTTTTCTGTGAAATTGCTTTTTGCTTATTGAAAAAAGCTCAACTTTGTGGTATACTTAAAAATGTATAGATATGTTTATTATCTCTTTATGAGTTGTTACTATTTCTGGGAAAGGAAGCATATAAAATGACTTTCAGAAAAAGACTGTTATCCGCGGTATTATCGCTCAGCATCGCACTTACGAGCGTTCCGCTTGTGAATATCTCTGCCTCGGCAATAAGTCCCAATGTGGACAAAGAGGAGTATGTGGATTGGGAGCTCTTTGTCATTGACGGCGATGAGGATATCAACGAGGACGTTATAAAGAAGATCGAAAAGGCTGCACGCAAGGATTATGATGATCTTACATATGGCGATCTGCAGAAGATAACCAATCTTGATCTCAGCGGTCTTGAGCTTAAGGGCATTCCGCCTGTTGTGCAGTATATGTTCGGTCTGCACACTCTCGATCTTTCGGAGAATCTGCTCTGTATCGACAATGTGCAGAACCTTGATCTCAGCTATTGTGACAGGCTCGTGTCGCTCGACATCAGCAACAACTATCTTGTAAAGGCTCCGTCATGGTTCGTGTCGCTTGACATCAACGTAAAGGATATTTCAAACAACCTGCTAGGTACAGACGACCAGCGCAAGGTAGAGCTGACAAAGACCGCGTATTACTATATACTCGGTGACAAGGTGAACGAGAATGAATTAAAGGACAGGATACTGTCAACACTTGAACTGAGCGATGGAACAGACCTGCCCGAGTTCTTCTATGACCCCGAGCTTCCCACCTACAACATCGAAGATCCCACTGATGATCACAACGAGAACGTAAAGGTCGAGCTTGATCTTTCAAAGTTTATTGACAAGAAGACCGGTGTTGTTGCAAAAACAGGCGTGCTTACGGGCAGCGCGGGTCTGAATGTGCCCACAGAAAACGAAAACACAAGCGCACAGTTCAAGATATATTTCCTCGATGGCAACAGCCCTTCCACTCTGCGCGAGCAGCTTGAGGTGCTGATAGACGAGTGCGGCGATCTCGACAAGGGCGATTATACGATCTCCTCATGGACCAGCTACGAGGCTTCGCTGAAGACGGCTCAGGCTATCTTTGACTATCCCGCTGCAGACACAGATATGCTGAGAACAGCGCTTGACGGTCTGCGTATGGCTATTGACTCGCTGGTGCTTGGCGTTACTTCTGACACCAAGAAGGCTCTTTCCAGCCTGCTTTCCGTAGCAAAGACCTACAAGGAGCTTGAATACTCCACTGCAAGCTGGGAGAAGTTTGCGTCCGCGGTCAAGGCGGTACAGAATGCCGTTGACAATGCCGATACCACGATTTACGCCGCAAACACCGCAATAAAGGATTTCCAGCGTGCACAGCTTGCACTCACCGTATCCTTCAGAAAGGTGCCTGCTGTGATCCCCAAGAGCAGCTTTGAGGCTATCTACGGCGATGACGAGACGATAACCGCAAAGGGCACTACTCGTGGCGGAAACCAGTACACAGTCAGCTTCAACGGTAATGACGTTACCGCGCCTGCTGATTTTAACCCCGAGATAGTATGCGAATCTGCGAATGAGGCAGCTATCCGTATGGAAGCAGGCAGTGCGAGCGATTACAAGATTATCTCTTTTGTAAATACTAATGAATTTCCCGGCACTGCGCTGGTTAAAATGGACGTTTCCGATGTCTATACAAAGGGCATTTATAATCTCTACAAATACGATTCCAAAGCTAAGAAGAGTGAATTTGTAAAGGAAGTAGTGGTTACCGACGGTCAGGCTATATTCACTGTAACGAGCGGCGGAGATTATTACATCAGTTCTGTGCTGCAGAATTTCCAGCTTGTTTCTTCGAGCCTTGTCATTGACAACGAAAAGCTGACTGTAATGGGCAAATTCAGAACTGAGCTTACGGTAGGCGATTTCAGAGACCGTCTGCAGAACGGCGAGGTCATCGAGATGCGCACGGCAGATGATAAGGTTCCGTATGACGGTGCAAAGCTTGCAACAGGCATGACGGCTTCTGTTCCGAACAGCGGCGTAAAGTACACTGTCGTAGTTCCCGGCGACTGCAACTGTGACGGAAAGATATCCCCTGCTGACGCAGTGGAGATACTGCGCGCACTGGTAGAGTTCGAGGCGCTTACCACATACGAAACAAAGCTTGCTGCGGACGTGAGCGGCGACGGCTGGGTACGCGGCGATGACGCGGTGCAGATACTCAGATACTGTGTCGGTATGTAAGCAATTTCAATACTTGGAGGCATGATGAACACAAAGACCATTGCCGAAAACCGAAAGGCACGGCATGAATATTTCATAGTAGAAAGCTTCGAGGCAGGCATTGAGCTGTTTGGTACGGAGGTAAAATCCATTCGTGCGGGCGGTGTAAACCTGAAGGATTCGTGGATTTCCATTGACGACGGCGAGGCTTTCATCAAGAATATGCATATCTCGCCCTACGAAAAGGGCAATATATTCAACCGCGACCCTTACCGCGTAAGAAAGCTGCTGCTCCACAAAAAGGAGATAATGAGGCTTTTCGGACAGGTAAAGCAGGGTGGATATACGCTCATTCCGATATCGCTGTATTTCAAGGATTCCCGCGTAAAGGTGCAGGTCGGACTCTGCAAGGGTAAGAAGCTTCACGATAAGCGCGAGGATATCGCAAAGCGCGATGCGGGCAGAGAGATAGAGCGCGCTATCAAGGAGCGCAACAGGTAAACAAAACGCCGCATGGAACGATGAGCTCTGTGCGGCGACTTTATAGCGTTGAAAGGAGCATGACAATGAAGCTTGCAGAAGCATTACAGGAAAGAGCAGACCTTAACCGCAGGATAGAGCAGCTGCGTGCAAGGCTTATAAACAACGCACTGGTACAGGAGGGGGAAAGCCCTGCAGAGAGCCCTGAGGAGCTGCTTAAAGAGCTTGACGAGTGCATTTCGCGTCTTGAGGAGCTTATGGCTAAGATAAACCTCACAAACTGCAGGACACTGGTCGACGGCAAGAGCCTTACTGAGCTTATCGCACAAAAGGACGCGCTGACGCTGAAGATAAGCCATTACCGCAGCCTTATCGGCGCTGCGAGCTGCGCCGTTCCCAGAGCCACAAGAAGCGAGATAAAGATAATGAGCGCTGTTGATGTGCAGCAGCTTCAGAAAAAGACCGACGAGATGTCAAAGCAGCTGCGTTTGCTTGATAACACTATCCAGCAGACCAACTGGATCACTGAGCTTTAATGCGGCAGTCGGTAGCAAAGAGGGCGAATGTTATCTCTGTGGCTGAGAATGAGTCCACCGGTTAAGCGCTAAGGGCGGCGCATAAAGCATTGTAATGCCCCAAACGCGTACAAACGTATCGCAACTGCGTACTTATACTACCTGACATTGACTCTGCGCGAGGGCGGGCAAGGGGCGCTGCCGCATTTATTCTGCGCTGTCGTTTTCCGCGGCGCTTTCTGTCTGCTGCGTTATCTTACTGAGGTCTACCTCTATCGGCTGCACTTCCGCTATATTTCCACGCAGCGTATAATCAACAATCAGACGAATGCCTTCCTTTTCGGGGAGGCATTTTTCTATTGCCGACACTATTTCGTATTCGGAAAAAAAGTTCTCCTCAAAGTCTGCTTTCTGCTTTTTCAGCTCATATATGCAGTCGTCGTCGCTGCGCGTGACAGCGACATCGGTGTATTTCGTGAATGTTCCGGTTATCAGCCTGAACGGTGTCTCTGCGCCGAAAAGCTCCACCTTTTCCGTCTGCTCGGAGTACAGGCAGTTTTCGACGTAGGCTTCGCCGAAAAACAGCGGATAGATATCGTCTCCGAATACGAGGTATTTGTACTCTGTTTCCTCGCCGTTAGGAACTTTTCTGATCTCACTGTACGGCACAAAGAACTCCTCGGTCTCGGTGAATTCTCCGATTATCTCGCCGTTTGCGTGAAGATAAAGCAGATGTCCGCTTCCGTCAGAAACGGTGCCGCTGACTAAAAGTCCGCCCTTCTGCACGCCGCTTCCTATCTCGGTGATGAGCTTTCCTTTACGCACAGTAGCCTCGATAACTGCCGCGTCACGCGAGGCGATGAGGTTGCAGGGTATGGTGGGATCGAATATCTCGGGCGCGGGAGTGCCGCTGTGCACATCTACCAGTACTCTGCAGCCGACGCAGGAAACGTCCACCCACGCGACATTATCTACCTCCAGCATTATTTTTTGCTCCGCAAGAGACAGCTTCAGACCGCTTCTCGGAACACCGCGTGTTATTCCGCAGTCCTCCAGAATATCTATTATCTGTGCTGTGGGAGCGTCACCTGTTATACGGATATCAGCAACGGTGGATTTCCCGAGCGACAGTATCAGAAAAAACAGCATAAGGCCTGCGTAAAGACCTGCGCGGTGGCTGTATCGGAGCGCTGTGAAATAGAGGCCTCCGCGTTTCCCTGCCCGAAGTTTTACGCCGTGTTTTTTCGCTGTTACAGCGGCAAGTCGGTAGGAAAGCGGCGACACCGCACCTATTATCCTGCCGCCGCTCATTTTTACGTTTCTGAGTTTCACACCACTATCAAGAAGCACTGAAACAAAGCTTTCCTGAAAGCCGCCTATGCCGCTGAATTCCACGAAGCCTAGCGTAAGCCCTCTCATTCGTCACCGCGCCTTTCCACAGTTACAGAGTGTATCCTGCCTGTAAGCTTAACTCCGTAGGCGCCGAAGTTTTCGATAGTAAGCTCGGTTCCC